>CAIZIQ010000302.1 GCA_903933015.1 uncultured Spartobacteria bacterium
CCAAGCCCAAATCGAGAAGATTGATGCCGAGGCTAAGGCAGAGGCGGCAGCAGCAGCCGAATTTGGGATCTCGAGCCCGTGGCCCACCGAGGAGAGCATTTTTGAGGACATCTACCACGAGGTGGATCACAAGACCGAGGCCGGCCAGACCGGACGCTTCTTCTTCAGCGAGTAGGATGCCCGCCTAATAGCCTTCAGCCGAAACCGCTAAACACCTTCCTGTATGCCAGTAATCACCTACCGCCAGGCTCTGAACGACGCGTTCGCCGAGGAGCTCACCCGCGACGAGAACGTCTTCCTCATGGGAGAAGAGGTCGCCCAGTACAACGGCGCCTACAAGGTCACCGAGGGGCTCTGGGAGCGTTTCGGATCGAAGCGCGTCATCGACACTCCGATCAGTGAGGCAGCCTTTCTTGGCCTCGGCGTCGGAGCGGCCATGATGGGGCTGCGCCCGGTTGTCGAGCTGATGTTCTGGAGCTTTGCCTATGTGGGCTTTGACCAGATCATCAACAACGCCGGCTGTATCCGCTACATGTCCGGCGGTCTCATCAATGTCCCGATGGTCGTCCGTGGACCCGCGAATGGCGGTACCAATGTAGGCGCCACCCACTCCCACACCCCGGAGAATTTTCTGGCAAACACCCCGGGCTTGAAGGTCGTCTGCCCCGCGACTCCCTACGATGCCAAGGGACTCATGATCGCCTCCATCCGCGATAACGACACCGTCTGCTTCATGGAGAACACCCTCCTCTACGGTGACCTCGGTGAGGTTCCCGATGGTGCTTACACCATTCCTCTGGGAGTCGCCGAGGTGAAGCGCGAGGGTCTCGACGTCTCCCTCATCGCCCATGGCCGGGCAGTCCTTACCTGCCTCGCCGCCGCCGAAATCCTCGCAGCAGAGCATGGCATCGAGGCCGAGGTCGTGGATCTTCGCTCCATTCGCCCGCTCGATGAAGAGACCATCCTCAACTCCGTGGCCAAGACCCACCGCGCGGTCCTCGTCGACGAGAACAAGCCCTTCTGCGGAGTCAGCTCGCAGATCGCGGCCCTCCTTGCCGAGCACGCGTTCGACGACCTCGACGCTCCTGTGCTCCGTGTCACCGCCCTCGACGCACCGGCCATCTACAGCATGCCGCTCGAGAAGCTTCAGCTCCCCGATGCTCAGGCCGTCGTCGCAAAAGTTCTTTCATCGTTCTGATCTCGCATGAATAGCTTTTCTTATTCAGAGACCGAACAAAACATTCTCCCGCAGAGACGCAGAGAAAACGGAAACAAAAGATTCCCAATTCCTTTCCTGAGTTCCTGAGTTCCATATTAATTTTCACCATTCTGCCCTAACCGCCTACAGCCTAAACCGCTAACAGCCTACCCTTCACGACCATGCCAGAGATCACGATGCCCAAGTTGAGCGACACCATGACGGAGGGAACCCTCCTGCGCTGGCGCAAGAAGAAGGGGGACAAGGTCGAGGTGGGTGACATTCTGGCCGAGGTTGAGACCGACAAGGCGACCATGGAGATGGAGTCCTTCGAGGAGGGGACGCTCGCTGACATCTTTGTTCCCGAAGGTGGCAAGGTCGTTGTTGGTGCTCCCTTGGCACTGGTTCTTAAAGAGGGTGAAAAAGCCGGCGAAAGATCCACAGGACCCAAGTCCGCACCAGCTGCGCCTGCCGCTGAAGCTCCTGCCTCCCGTCCGTCCATTTCAAGCGGTCGTCCGCTCACTCCTAGGGCCCGAGCCGCAGCTCTCCGAGCGGGGAATGGTGGAGCCGGAGGAAATGTGAATGAGGGCGTTCGTGTCAAGGCGACTCCCCTGGCCCGCAAGATCGCCGACGCACGCGGCGTCCGACTCGCTGGACTCCAAGGCACCGGCCCCGGCGGCCGCATCATCGCCTTTGACGTCGAGAACGCACCTGCGGGTTCTAGCAGCGTATCGGCACCTGCGGGAGGATCCTCTCCTGTGGCCGCGATCCTCCCGACCCCGATCGCCGGGATGTCCGAGACCCGCATTCCGCTTAGCGGCATGCGCCGCGTCATCGCCGAGCGCCTGCTCGCTAGCAAGACCCAGATCCCTCACTTCTATCTCTCCATCGAGATCGATGCCGCTCCGATGATGGCTTTCCGCAAGGAATACATCGAGGCCAGCGGTGGCAAGATCACCTTCAACGACATCGCCCTCTC
>CAIZIQ010000303.1 GCA_903933015.1 uncultured Spartobacteria bacterium
GATATTCCCGCAGGCAGCCGTTCTTAGCCCAGCCCCCTGGAGCATACGCGTTACAAGTTCCGTCGTAGTCGTCTTTCCATTGGTGCCGGTGACCGCGATGACGGGACATCCGCAAAGCGAATAGGCAAGCTCGAGTTCGCCAATGAGAGGCGTTCCCTTGTCCGTCACGTTGGTGACAAGAGCCACGGTTTCCTCGATTCCCGGACTCAGAATCGCCAGATCGTGGAGGGTTCCATCGTTTTCCGCAGCTTCCCCTGTCAGCACTCGGATTCCCTCCCCCCTGAGCATGAGGCCTCTCTCTGAGATCCTCTCGGATTCCGAACTGTCACAGACCGTGACCTCTGCCCCGAACCGACGAAGCAACCGTGCTGCCGCGACACCACTGCGACCAAGACCCAGAACCACGGTCTTTTTCGCGGCATAGGGATTCGGCTGGGGTGTCATGAGAGGTATGGTTTTTTGTTGGAGGCAGGTCAGCGGAGTTTCAGCGTGGCGAGGCCGAGCAGTCCGAAGACGATTGCCATGATCCAAAAACGGACAGTGACGGTGTTTTCCTTCCAGCCAGAGAGTTCGAAATGGTGATGAAGCGGGGACATCTTGAAAATCCTCTTGCCTGTGAGCTTGAAGCTCGCGACCTGCAGGATGACAGAAAGCGCCTCCGCCACAAAAATGCCGCCCACGATTGCCAGCAGGAGTTCCTGCTTGCAGCAGATCGCAAGCACTCCTAGCAGTCCGCCGATGGCCAGAGAGCCTGTGTCACCCATGAACACCTTGGCTGGATGACAGTTCCACCAGAGGAAGCCCAAGGCGGCACCGGCCAGGGCCAGGCTCACCACGGCAAGTTCACCGGAATAACCATAGTAGGGAATCTGGAGATAGGCAGCCGCCTTGAAGTTGCCCGCGAGATAAGTGAAGACACCGAAACATATACCCGCCATCACAGTGCACCCCGAGGCCAGTCCATCGAGTCCATCCGTGAGATTCACCGCATTCGAACTGCCGACAATGATCAGCAGATAGAATAGGTAGGTCCAGATTCCAAGATCGAGAACAGCCCCCTTGATGAAGGGGATGTAAAGTTGCTGGGCCTGCTTCGCCAGTGATGGGGAAAGCAGGAAGAAGGCGGTGATTCCGGCCGCCAGGATGCACTGAAGAAGGAACTTCAGCCGACTGCTGATTCCAGCGGAGCTTTTCTTCGTCACCTTGAGCCAGTCATCGTAGAAACCGAGAGCGGCAAGGAAGAGTGTCGTGATCAGAGCGAGCCAGACGAAAGGATTGTCCGGTCGTGCCCAGAGCAGCGTCGAGATCACCACAGCCCCGATCAGGAGAATTCCACCCATCGTGGGAGTCCCCTTCTTTCCCCCGTGCAGTTCATTGAGACGGTGAACCTCCTCGGCACTCCGGATCGGTTGACCGAACTTCAGTGAGATCAGGCGTCGGATCACTATATTTCCGAAAAGCAGACAGAGAAGGAATGATGTCAGTCCCGCGCACAACGCTCTGAAGGAAATGTATTGAAACACGTTCAGGGCCTTGTTGACCGTGAATCCGTGAAGGAGGATTCCGAACTGGGAGAGGTAGTAGAGCATGGTTTTATCTAGATGAATTGATGAAGAACTTCCTCAAGGCGTGCGCTCCGGCTTGCCTTGAGCAGCACCAGATCACCTTCCCTGCTGAGTGAGGAAAGAAGCCGGGCCGCCTCGCCGTTCTCCGCGACCGTTTTAACATCCTGCAATCCTTTGGACCCTGCCGCCACCGCAATGGCTTCTGCCTCGCTCCCGACACAGATCAGCGTGTCGAGAGTCACGGCCGCCTTTTCACCGACTCGACGGTACCCCTCGGAGGCATGGATTCCCAACTCACCCATTTTTCCCAGAACCGCGATTCTGCGACCGCTGGAAGGCATGGAATGCAGCGTTTCCAAAGCGGCCACCATGGAGTCGGGATTTGCATTGTACGTGTCATCCAAGATGTTGACCCCTCGCTTTACGACCCTTCCGAGCCTCCCGCTGGTAAGCGCGACATTGGCGAGTGCAGCAACGCAATCGTCGAGCGATATTCCGGAGAGCAATCCTGCGGCGACGGCCATCAGGGCATTCCCGATCATGTGACGACCCGGCACGGGCAGGAAGGCCTCAGCTCTCCCGAATTCCCCCTCGATGAAGAAACGACTTCCCTCGATCTCCTGGCGTATGGAGACGGCACGCAGGTCCCCGTGAACAAAGCCGACTCCCAGCACACGGGCACTTGTTCTATTTCTGAGCTCCCCGGCAAACGAATCCTCGGCAGGAATGATCGCCGCGCCCGAATTGGGCAGGCGCTCCAGCAGATCACCCTTTTCCCGGGCAATTTCCTCCTGACTTCCTAGAAACTCAATGTGGGCAGTTCCTATTCCCGTGATGATTCCGATTTCTGGCTTCGCAAGGCCTGCCAGAGGAGCAATTTCCCCACGGTGATTCATGCCGATTTCCCAGACGGCGGCCTCGTCCTCGAGATTTGCGTCCAGAATGGAAAGTGGCAGTCCAATCTGATTGTTCAGATTTCCCTTGGTGGCTGTTGTACGGAAGCGGCTTCCCAACACGGTAGCTGTGAAATCCTTCACGGATGTTTTTCCGCTGCTCCCCGTCACCACAACCGGACGGAGATTAAGACGCGAGCGCCACGCCGAGGCAAGGTAGGTAAGTCCCGTGAGCGCATCGGCGGTTCCTAGGATACCAAACTCCACGGGTAGTCCTGAGGGAGCCTCCGCATCACAAAGTGCCCCGACTGCTCCTTTGGCCGCAGCCTCCGCGATGAAACGGTTTCCGTCGAAGTTTTCCCCTCGCAGGGCAATATAGAGATCACCGGGGCACACAGTCCGGGTATCCTTGCAAACACGCATAACCGTGGATTCAGGATTCCCTGTCAGGAGTCTGGCCCCCGACATCTCGGCAATCGTGGAAATGGAGCTGGGATTCATCGGTGTGCTCCTCCCGTCACTTCCTTCTGAGACATGGCTCTTGCCGTGACGGTCACATCATTGAAGGGATGACGCCCCGTCAAAGTCTCCTGATAAGCCTCGTGTCCTTTGCCTGCGATCAGTAGCAGGTCATCCGGGCCCGCAATCTCCACGGCCCGCCTGATGGCACTTTCGCGATCGACAAAGCACTCATGCTCTTTGCCACTAAGTCCCTTCTCGCTCTCCCGGATGATCGAAAGAGGATCCTCGGTGCGGGGATTGTCAGAAGTGATGATAATCTTGTCCGAGTAACGCTCTGCAGCCGCAGCCATGAGGGGACGCTTGGAGTGATCCCTGTCCCCACCGCATCCGAAGACTGTGATAATTCTGGCAGGCGCGAGTTGGCGGAGTGACAGCAGGACATTCTCAAGCGCATCGGGAGTGTGTGCGTAATCAACGAAGGCCTGGAAATTCCTGCGACCCGGCACCCGCTCAAGTCGACCTGGGACTTGAGGGATCGTCGCGGCGGCCGCGATGGCACGACGGAGTTCCAATCCCATGACAGAGGTCGCCGCCAGCGCCGCCAGCGTGTTGTAGACATTGAATAGCCCGATCAATGGAGTCCTGACCAGGTAACTGCGGCCTTTGGCCTCCAGGGCGAACGTGGTTCCCGTCGCCGCATAGCGGATGTTGCTGGCGCGGAAGTTACAGTTACTCCCCTGTCCATAGGTGATCACCGGCACTCCGGGGATCTTGTCAAGGAGCCTCCGCCCGTAACGGTCGTCGGAATTGATCACCGCCTTCCCTTTTTTTCGGGTCTGCGCTGCAAGCCTCGTGAAAAAAAGTGACTTAGCCTCGAAGTACTCCTCCATCGTACCGTGGTAATCGAGGTGATCCTGGGTCAGGTTCGTGAAGACCGCCGCATCGAACTCAATACCCCTCACCCTATGCTGGACGAGGGCATGGCTGGAGACTTCAAGGGACGCGGCTTTGAATCCACCATCCCTCATGGTAGCAAGCATCCGCTCCAGATCGATCGATTCGGGAGTCGTCCTGGAAGCGGGTTCAACGACCCCGGGAAGGACATACTCGATTGTCCCGACGAGGCCACAGGCACGACCCACTGCATCACAAAGATGACGGATGATCCATGCGGTGGTGGTTTTGCCATTGGTTCCCGTCACCCCAGCCACGGCCAATGACGAGGAGGGATTCCCATGGAAAGCGGTTGCCAGATCAGCCATTGCCACGCGAGCATCGGCAACGCGTACGAGGGGAACACTGGGTAAATCACTCTTCGCAAGATCCTCAGCTGTCACAACCGCGATGGCTCCACCTGCGATGGCCTCCCTGACGAACTGGATTCCATTCTCCTTCAATCCGGGAAGGGCAAAGAAAAGATCGCCCGCTTGCACGAGCCGGGAATCACAGGCGAGACCCGACAGCATGACATCGGCACCACCAAGCACGGAGATCACCGGAGTGGATTGGAGAAGGGATTCAAGTTTCATTCCGTTGCTATTCATCGGGCACTGATGGTGGTTTTTTCACCCGACTGGGTTACGGCATCCGTAGGTTCGGGTTCCATGTCGAGATAGCGCGCGACCTTCCCTCCGATCTTGGAAAAAACAGGGCCGGCAACTGAGCCGCCGTAGTTCGCAGATTCCCCCAATTTGGCATCGTCCACGATCACGATACCCATGATTTTCGGGTGATTGACGGGAAAAAAACCTGCGAAGGAAACGATGTACCGTCCCGGAAGATATCCCCCGTGAGGACTGATCTTCTGTGCCGTTCCGGTCTTTCCTGCCACCCGGTATCCCTCGATCCGTGCGAGCGGGGCTGTGCCCTGAGTGCTCACAACCTTCTCCAAAGCATTTGCCACGTAGTTGGCGCTCTCCCGCTTGACCACCTGGGCCACAGGTGCTTCCTCCAATTCAGCGCTGCCCTCCCCCTTGCTCAGCACGAGCTTGGGCTTCAGAAGCTTGCCTCCGTTTGCAATCGCGGACATCGCCATCACCATCTGGATCGGTGTCACGCTGATTGATTGGCCAAAAGCCATGCGCGTCTTCGTGAGCATATCCCAACGGTGGGGAGGGATCACCTGCCCAGGGATTTCTCCGGGAAGGGGGATTCCCGTGCGTGTCCCGAATCCGTATTTCCTGACATAGTCGTAGAACATCTGGTCCTTCATCCTCAGGGAGATCTTGGCGGCACCGATGTTGGAAGACTTCATGAGGATCTCGGGAATACTCAGGTCGCCGCTGCCGTGGTGGTCCTTGATAACCTTTCCGCCATAGGAAAAATGACCGTTCTCACAGAAGATACGGGTCTTGTCGTCGACGATCCCCTCGTTGTAAGCCGCAGAAGTGACAACCACCTTGAAGACCGAACCCGGTTCATAGATGTCGGAGATCGCGCGGTTACGCATATCCTCGGGCTTAGCTTTGTTGAATTTATTGGGATCGTAATTCGGCCTGCTCGCAAGGGCCAGGATTTCCCCCGTGTTCGGATCAGCGAGGATGGCTGTCGCGGAAGCCGGGTGATTCATCTTGTAGGCTTCATCGACCTCGTGCTCGGCGATCGCCTGAAGGCCCATGTCGATGGAGAGGCGGATATCCGATCCGTTTTCGGGAAGCTGCTCCTGACCCCGGTAGACCACGATCTCAAGTCCCTTGCGGTCATGCTCGATCCGCCTGAAACCGTCCTGCCCCATGAGGCTGGCATCGCATGTCTTTTCGATTCCGTCTGCCCCGTGACCATTGGGCCCGACATACCCGAGCACGTCACAGAGCATCTCTCCATTGGGATAGCTCCTGACAGAGCCCTCCTGAAGATAAAGCCCATGGAGTTTGTGATCCTCCATGGCCCGGATCATCGCCCGGGCATTCTCCTCGCTCACTCCCTTGTGGATAACGACATATTCGCGCTTGGTGGTGAGCTTCTCGGTAAGTTCCTCCACGGACATCTCGAGGAAGGGAGCCGCGACTGCTGCGACTGCCGCGGGATCATGGATATGGGTCCCGTCGGCATAGACCGTCTGTACCGGAATATTCACTGCAAGCTCCTCTCCGTTACGGTCCAAGATACGTCCCCGCTTTGCCTGGATCGGGATCTGCGTTTCGTGTTTTTCAGCTGCCTTGAGCGAGAAGTAATCGTGCTGGGCAACCTGGAGATAGATCAGCCTCCAGGCAAAAAACGTGAAAATCAGGACAAGGAATCCGCAGACAAGGCCGATGCGACGGCCCATGCTCCTCACCTGTTAATGACACGCTGGGGCGCATCGGGACCGAGCCGGCTTGCCGGCTCGCGCGATGCGGTGCGCAATACCCCGTCGGGTTCCGCCGGCACGGCGGGCGTGACTCTTGCGATCGCGGTGTCACGGATCGCCTCCAGGTGAAGATATCCATCGTCCAGACGCCGTTGGAGGGCTCCTCGTGAGGTCATCGAGGTGATTTTTGCCGCAAGGGCCTCGTTTTTGGCCTCAACCTCTCTCAAGGCAGCCTCCACGACACGCGTCTGGTCACCCACGGCATGCTGCTGGTTCTTGAGATAAACGAAGAAAATGCCACCCAATCCGAGCAGCAGAACGACGACAAGCCAGCGGGCTAGGAAATTAACCTCGATCGAGTTGGAGGGACGGCGGCGGTTCGCTCTCATGCGTCACCTCCAGATTGTGCTTCAAGCCGTCGTTCGACGACACGAAGGCGTGCGCTACGCGAACGGGGATTGGAGGCAAGTTCCACGGGTGAGGCCGTGACCGAACGTGGCGTCAGGAGATCGAAGAGACGCTCAGGATTCGGCTTGGGAGCAGGCCATGTCGGATCGTCGATCTCGGCAACCGAATGCCTGCGGAAGAAATGTTTCACGATCCGGTCCTCCAGCGAATGGAAGGTGATCACTGCCATCCGGCCACCGGGTGATAGGAGAGAGGCAAAAGCAGGGAGTGCCCGTTCCAGGGATCCGATCTCATCGTTCACTGCGATGCGCAGTGCCTGGAACACACGCGTGGCGGGGTGACGGGGGCCTTGACGGCCTGCGGCGATGAGTTCAGCCAGCTCGGCAGTCGTTTCAAGCAGCTTCTTCTCCCGAGCACGGACAATGCGGGCGGCGAACTGAATGGCTCGGGGTTCGTCTCCGTATTCGCGGAAGATCCTGGCCAACTCCGCGGCGGGAAGTGTATTCACCAGGTCGGCGGCCGTGAGACCGCTTCTACCCATGCGCATGTCGAGCGGTCCCTCGCGCTGGAAGGAAAAACCGCGCTCCGCCGTATCCAGTTGGTGCGAGGAAACCCCAAGATCAAGAAGGACTCCGTCGATGCCGGTGATTCCGCGAGCGGCAAGCTCCGTGGGTGCTGTGGAAAAATTTCCCTCCAAGGCGGTGAAATCTACCCCGAAATGGGCCAACTCTCCCCGGGAGTGTGCGAGCGCAGCGGGATCCCGGTCAAAGGCGATAACCCGCGCCCCGCCCTTCAGCAGCAAGCCGCTGTGGCCTCCCCCCCCAGGGTCCCATCAATGATGGTACGGCCGGGAGCGGGGCGCAGGAATTCGACGACCTCCTTGGCCAGAACTGGTTCGTGGCGGAAGGAGGTGC
>CAIZIQ010000304.1 GCA_903933015.1 uncultured Spartobacteria bacterium
GCCTAGGGTTCGAATCCCTACGGCCCGAGATGATGGAGCTTGGACTGTGTAGTAAAACCGCCGGCGATTGACCCGAAGGATTTCACTCGCATACTCTTGGGGAAATGCCCCGCTCTCTCATTTTTCTACTTGGCCTGGTCCTTTGCGGGGTTTCCAACTCTTCTGCCCAAGAACAATCACTCTGGAGCGGACTGACGGTTTCCCAGCAGGAGAAACTACTTTCGGGAAAGGCTCTCGAACTTGAGGAAGATGTACCCGACAGTGCCTGGCCTCGCTTCACAATTTACCATCTCGTCCAGGGAAAACCGGATGATGTGGCCGCCGTCTTCTGGAACTGCGAGCTTGCTCCCGCATACATCCCGAACTGCACCTCTGTTCGGATTCTCGGGCACCCGTCACCCTCTGTTCACGAGGCCGAGTACACCCTGAAGATGCCTTTCTTCCTTCCAGACGAGGTCTATGTCTCCAGAAACACCCTTCATAAGATCGGTCCCTCTGAATATGAGATCTCCTGGAAGGTACTCAGCTCCCGGTACACCAAATCGTGCTCCGGAAAAATCCTGATTCAGGAACACGATGACAAGACCCTCCTGCGTTACAGCAACCTCGTTGTTCCCGGTGGTCGGTTTGCCGGTCTTCTCCGTTCCACGGCCGGAAACCAAGTCATCGATTCCGTTCATGCGCTTGTTCATCAGGTGGAATTTGAACTTTCCAGTGATCGTGGACTTCTCGATCACCAGCTTCACGAACTTGAGAAGGTCAGAGAGCCTGCTCCCTAACCGGAGCAGCCCTCGTGACGCATCTTCCTGATTTCTCGACAGCCTCCTGGATCCTTGCGGCCATCGCCGCCATCTGCATCGGCCTCACCAAGGCGGGACTCAATGGATTCGCCATCATCAGCGTGCTGCTCATGGCTCGCATCATGCCTGCCAAGGAATCAACCGGGGCCGTCCTACCAATGCTCATCGCCGCGGATCTGATGGCCATTGGCGTCTATCGAAGGCATGTTTCCTGGAAAGATTTTTGGGGCCTCCTTCCAGCGACATCACTCGGACTACTAACCGGATGGTTCCTGATGAGGTGCGTCCCGGACAATGCGTTTGGAAAGACACTCGGGTGGATGATATTCCTGTTGATGATTTTGGTCCTTTGGCAGCGCTTCGACCGGAGGGTTCTCGCCGAAATCATGCACCATCCAGTCCTCTCAACCTTTGCCGGATTTCTGGCGGGAATCAGCACCATGATGGCCAATGCAGGCGGGCCAGTCATGACCTTCTACTTACTGGCAAAGAAGTTCGACAAGATGTCATTCGTCGGCACTTGCGCATGGTTCTTCTTTATCACGAATCTGACCAAACTCCCGCTTAGCTGGAACCTCGGCCTGATTTCACGACAGTCGCTGATGCTGAACCTTGCACTTCTTCCTGCGGTCGTTCTGGGAATGATTGCAGGAAGAATACTCATCAAGAGGATTCCTCAGGGGCTTTTCGACTGGTTACTGCTCATCGTCTCGCTCGCGGCGGCAATCCGGATGATCCTTTCCTAAAGATCCTCCCGACTCATGGGATTGTGATGGCAGGGCATTGCGGAATCCGACTCTTCCTGTCAAGAATAGCCGGCATGGTGCACTGGCTTGGCAGACAGACCCTGGGACTCGTTTCCGGATTCGGAGATTTCGCGATTTTTTCCGCGAGGTCTTTTGCCTCCGTGTTCAAACCGAAACGGCTTGGGCGCCGTGTCATCCGCGCCATCTACGAGCAGGGTACGGTCTGCCTCCCCGTGATCCTGATCGTCGGCATCTTTACCGGTCTAGTGCTCGGCTTGCAGGGATATCATGTCCTCAAACGTTTCGGTTCCGAAAGTCTGCTCGGTTCTTTAGTCTCTCTAAGCTTGATCAGAGAAATGGCTCCCGTTCTGGCCTCGCTGATGCTGGTTGGGCAGGCAGGCTCCGCGCTGGCTGCCGAACTGGGCATTCAGCGGAACACCGAACAGATCGTAGCACTCGAAACAATGGGCGTGAATAGCCTGGGATATCTGGTGGCCCCCCGCCTGCTGGCCTCGCTGCTTGTTTTCCCAATCCAGACTGCGCTCTTCGTGGTGGTAGGCCTATGGGGAGGAGCCCTCTCAGGTTCCCTGCTTCTGGGAGTGGATTCGGGAGTTTACTGGTCCTCGATAGAACAAGCCGTCGAGGCCCGTGATCTAAGGGAGTGTTTCATCAAGGCCGCATCTTTCGGCCTTCTCGCGATCACGATCTGCGCCTATCAGGGATACCATGCAGACCGCTCCCGCTCGGCAACGGGCGCTAGGGCGGTCAGTGCCGCTACAACCAGGGCAGTGGTACTCTCCAGCATCATCATCCTGATCGCAGACTATGTGGTCAGTTCCTTTTTCGTGTGATCATGGAGGCACGCAACCCGGATTTCCTACTTTCTGTCGAGAACTTGCACAAAGGCTTCGATGGACGATCCATCCTGACCGGAGTGACTTTAGGTGTCCCCCGGGGAAGTATCTTTACCGTCATGGGGCCCAGCGGCACCGGAAAATCGGTTTTTCTAAAGTGCCTCGCCAACGTGCTACAACCTGATGAAGGGAAAATTACCTTCGATGGTGTTCCTCTGGACCGAAATGACCGTGTCGCCC
>CAIZIQ010000305.1 GCA_903933015.1 uncultured Spartobacteria bacterium
ACCGTGTCGCCCGGGCCGACTTCCGCAGGCGCTGTAGCTTCCTGTTCCAAAGCAACGCACTCTTTGACTCGCTGAGCGCCCTGGAAAATGTGGCGCTTCCCCTGGAGCAAACGACTTCCCTCTCCGATCGTCATATCAGGAGGAGATGCCTTGAGGCATTGCAGCAGCTCGAACTCGACGAATTCCGCGATCAATATCCCGGACAACTCTCCGGAGGCATGCAGAAGCGCCTTGCACTGGCGCGGGCGATCGTCACGCAACCGGAACTCGTGATCTTTGATGAACCAACCGCCGGCCTTGACCCTCTGCGGCGCAATGCGGTGTTCGAGATGATTGCGAAGTACCAGCGACGCTTCAACTTCACCGCTCTCATCGTCACCCACGATGTCACAGAGGCCCTGATTGCCAGCGATCGTGTGGCCCTTCTGAACCATGGAAGGATTTGTTTTGAGGGGACCCCTGCGGAGTTTTCCGCCTCCAGTCACCCGATCGTCTCGGATTTCCGGGACAGCCCGGAGGCTCTTGGCAACTCACTGCTCCTGATCCGTCAAGGCGAAGCTTCCAAAACTCCCGTAACTTCCCCACTCTCCATCTGACGACGTATGAAAAACACGAAATTTGAGCTATCCGTTGGGATCTTTGTGATCCTAGGTATCGCTGCCATTGCCTATCTCACGGTCAAACTAGGCACCGGATCAATCATCGGCGGGAACTCCTACCTGATTGAGGCCCGCTTTAATAATGCCGGAGGACTGCATTCCGGCAGCAGTGTGCTCCTCTCCGGCGTCACCGTCGGACGTGTGGAAGCTGTCCGTATGGATCCCTCGGATTACAACGCGATTGTCACCCTCCGACTACGATCAGGACTGCGCCTGCCGACCGATTCCATGGCCTCGATCAAAACAACCGGCCTGATCGGTGACAAGTTCGTGGCGCTAGCTCCGGGAGCGGATGACAAGTACATGGAACCCGGCAAGAGGATCACCTTGACCGAATCCGCAGTTGACCTTGAGTCACTGATCGGAAAAATGGCTTTTGGCTCAGTTGACAAAAAGAAAGATAACGGGGAAAAAGACGGCAAAACAAATCCATAACCATGCGTCTCTTCCCAAGAATTCTCCTATTCCCATTACTGGCGACCATTGCCTTGGCGTCGAATGATGGCGCAGAGAACCGTCTCAAGGAATCTGTGAACGAGGTGGTATCCATCGCCAAATCGGCAAAGGATCGCGCATCCCTCATCACCGCAGTCCAGCCTCCACTGGAAAAAATCCTCAATTTCCAGATCATGACCCGGCGATCTGTCGGCCCAGGATGGCGACAGTTCACCCCGGATCAGCAGGCAGAGGCAATCAAGCTATTTACCACCCTGATACTTCGCACCTATACGGCGAAGTTCACCCCCGGCGAGTCACCTGCGGTCGTCTTCAAAACCTCGACATCGCCGGAGCCGGGACGCGAGGAAATCACCACTTCCGCCGAGTATAAGGGAAGCACCTACGATGTGGTATACCGCATGGAAAATCAGGGTGGATGGGAAATCACCGATGTAGTGATCGAGGGTGTGAGTCTCGTGGGCAACTACCGGGCCCAATTTGATGGTGAATTCAAACAAGGCGGAGCTAATGCCGTGCTCAAGGCTCTCCGGCGAACTGTCGCTGACACCAAATAATCAAATCGCAGGAGGCAAATTCATGAACAAGCAACCACACTTTCCCAGTCGCCAACCCGCCATCTGGTTTACCCTGCTAGGTTTGGCCGTCGTGTCGCTTTGTTCTGTCCCCACAATCTGTTCCGCAAGCACGATTGTGAGTTCATCTGATTCAAAATCCCCAGTCTCTGCGATGAAATCAGGTGCACCTCTTTCCAAAAATGAGAGTGACCCGGGTGATGACTACGCAAATGTCGCCACCATTGCTGATCCTTTGGAACCGGTGAATAGGGGAACCTTCTGGGTAAATCATCAGATTTACCATTATCTCTTTCACCCGGTCTGTAAGACTTACAAAACAGTGCTTCCCACACCTGTCAGGACAGGAATCTTCAATGTCTTCGATAATCTGGAGTTCCCGGTCAGGTTCGTGAACGACCTCCTTCAGTTGAAAGTGAAACGCGCGGGGCTTGAAACCGAGAAGTTTGTTGTCAACTCGACGGCGGGAGTCGCTGGAATCATGAAGGTATCGAGTAAGATTCCCTATCTCGCCGATGTTCCAAAAACGGATACCTGCACGACATTTGCCAAATGGAAAATTCCCCAAGGTCCTTATGTTGTCTGGCCTATCCTTGGCCCCAAGAGCCTAAGGGATACTGTGGGTTGGGCGGGTGACGTCGCTCTTGATCCTGTGAGTTGGATAGGTTACGGCCTGATCGGCGGAGCCACCGGCGCCTGGACGATTGCAGTCTCCGCACCGGACACTGCCCGAAACGTTAACGACAAGCTCGATACTTACGAAACGGTCACACGCACTTCGTTGGACCGCTACCTGGCCATACGAAGCGCCTATTGCCAGAATAGGAAAAAGATCGAATCGAACTGAATTCCTGACGCTCCCAAAGCTACGGGAGTGGAGCGGGATCCCTTGAATCCAAGGGCGGTAATTGCTTGCCTCTCTTCAGTCGATGTTATTAGCGGCTTAGGCAAAGTGGACTCAACCGGACGTGTATGAAGCAACGGTAGGGCAAACAATCCGCAAAACCACAACTACCTGCT
>CAIZIQ010000306.1 GCA_903933015.1 uncultured Spartobacteria bacterium
ATGGGCTTTTTGCCTTGGCCAGCTCACTACTTGTCTCGATGGCACTTCTCGACGGAGGCATCAGATCCCTCACGAGGATCCAGATGGCGGAAGCCGCGAAGCGGGGTGACACCGAGTCCCTGAGCCGGATCTATGCCGAGGGAATCCTTACCTTTGCCTCGGTCTCGATCCTCGCTGTCATTGCCTGCTCCCTCCTCTCCTGGAGCGGTTGTTTGACCACTTGGTTCCACCTTCCGAAGGGGGGCTCCGGCGTTCTTGTGTTAACGGTATTCTGCACGGCTATCCTGATGACTTCCATCCTCGCCCTGGAGCCGCTTGCGGCGAAAGGGAATCTCTCGACCCTCAAGGCCGCCAATACCTGGGGAGCCATGGCAGCCATACCGGTCTGTGCACTCTTGATGTTCCTAGGGGCCGGAGTTGGACCGGTGATCCTCACCTATGCAGCCAGCATGACTCTCCCTAACCTTATCATGGCATGGTGGAAGGGGCTCTTTGCACTCCTCCCCTGGAGTGAATTTCGACGCTTCCGTCCTGCAACAGCCTTAAGAACTCTGCATCACGGTTTCTGGTATTACCTCACAACAGTCTCGCTCATCGGAAAGACCCATGCCCTCACCTTTCTCGTCTCTGCAATTGCCGGCCCTGCTGAGGCGGGAATCTTTTATATCCTCCTCCGCTTCTCCGAGATCATCAGCAATGTCGCCTCCACTTCGAGCGAGACATCACTTGCCGTGCTCACTGCCGACGCCAATGAACGTGAGAGGCATGACGATTTTCTCCAGAGCTGGCTTCATGTCGCCTTGTTCTCGATCACGGGAGCATTGATGTTTCTTTTCCTGACTGATCAGTTGCTGGTACTCTGGCTGCATGGTGCCGTGAGCATTCCAACCCACATCGGCCTGGGGCTTGCCCTCTTTGGACTTTCGGGAGCCTTCAGTCGGGTGGTCATGAATTCCTCCATGGGGCTTGACCTCACCCGCCCCGCAGCACTTGCGGGACTCGCCGAAGCCCTGATCGGCATTCTCGCTGCCTATGCCGGGTATCATGCCGGGGGGCTTACCGGACTACTTCTGGGAGGGAGTCTCGGATTTCTCTGTCTCCTTCCCGTCAGTTCAAGGGTCTCCCATCGCTGCGGTTTTCAACATGCTGGCAGCTGGGTGATATCTCTTTACCCCTTGATTCCAGGGTTTCTCCTCTCAGGAGCCATCTTGTACGCAGGTTCCCTCTCAACCCATGGCGCCACATTCCTAGGTGCCCTTTTCCTCGTCGGCGCGATCACCGTTTGGCAGTTAAGAATGATCCCGGGCCGGGTCAAGCGGACGGACAGGGTGCTCCGGTAAGGACCACTCCCATGACTCGCCACTGACGGGAACGGGCAATCGAGCATGCTTGCGTCAGTTCACTCATCTTGGTGCGATGATATTCAGCCGTGATGATGAGGTTGGAGTAAAGCGGCAGCACCATCTCAAGCAATCTGTCCGGGATGAGGCAGGGCGCATCAATCAGAACACAATCCCAATCCGTGGCGTGAGAACCAAGCCATGCCGAGATCGGTCGCCGACCGATCAACTCGACCAGATTCTCCTTGGGAGCTGAGGAAGCAATCACGGCAAGTTTTCCAGGACCAACCACCGGCACGTGATTCATTGCCGACTCCATCGGTTCCTCGCTCAGAAGCCAATCCCCTAGGCATTTTGTGATCTGAACCCCGAGTACCGGAGCAATCCGGGGGTCCCCAAAATGCAGATCGATCACCACGACACGCCTCCCCTCTTTGGCCATCAGTTGAGCCAACCGGGCGATCATCGTGGAGGAACGCTGTTTTCCAGTGACCGGAGTAAAACCGAAAATGCTGAACTGGTACTTATTCGTCACCGCAAAAAGCCTGTCGAGCAGTACCCCTACATCGAGCGTACTGTTCCTCATTCCCTGGGACCTTTCGCCTGCTCCGCCCACTTCATCCGATGGCAAAACCCGGGGGGGATTCGATAAGGTTGGAAAAATAGCAAGGCAGGGAATTCCTAATCGGGTTTCAATCTGGGAAGCCGAGACCAGCGCGTTGTCTGCCATGGAAGTCATGAAGGCATAACAGAAGCCGAGGAGGCCACCGATTGAAGCTCCCAGGAAGAGGTAGACGACGAGCAGCGGAGTGTACGGTTTGACGGGAGGAGAGGCCCGGTTCACCACCACGATCATGTTCGCATCCCCATCCTTGGCGCTTTTCCCGGAATTCCTTGATGCTAGAAGCCTCATCTGCTCGGGATTGCCGAAACTCTGCGCAATGCGAGCAGCCTCCTGTGAGTAGGCGTCGATCTTCTCGGCGGCCTTCTGCTTGCTCTCCTGAAGGTCTTTTTCCTGACTCAGGCGGATCGCGTATTCGGATCGCAGCGATTCAGCGAGTTTCTTTGCGTAGCTGCTGAGTTGACCACGGAGTGATTTCAACTCTGAGGCTTTGCCTTCCAGTCGTGCTCCCCGAGTGCTTGTGGAGGCCAGCGCCCTGTATTCCGACTCCACCAGGAAGAGCTGTGTCTTCAGGTTACCAAGCGTCGCATCCTGGGCAAAGACCGGGTAGTTCTCGAGCGAAAAGCCTTTTGCAAGGTAGTTTTCAAGCTGTTGTTTTTCCTGCTCCAGCTTGATCCGCTGGGCGCTCACATCGGCCAACTGGAGGACGGTGTTGTCAGCCTGTGATTTCGAGAGGGACGCGGAGGTCTGGATTGCCTTGAGGCTTCCGCCGATCTGATTGTAGAGATTGAGCTGTCCCAGGATCGCATTCACCACGCGAGCGGCAAACTCGGGACTCTGGGAATCCGCCGTCACCGATCCGAGGCGACTGCTCCTCACCGCGGCCACCTGAACATTTGCAATGGGTTCTGACCCCGTGCTGCAGAGTTTCCGGTCAAGTCCGGCAAAGGCAACCCTCCCGGGAGGAAGATCGAGTTCCTTCTCGACAGCCAGCTTCATTTCCCTGTTGGCAATGCTCAGGATCAGCGTTTGGACCAATTGCCGTTCGGTCTCGGCATCACCCGGCTTTCCTGTCTGAACAAAGGGGAGTTCATCCACCAGGATCGTACCTGTGGCTCGGTATCCTGGAGTCTTCATAAGATAAGCGACTCCGGAAAACATCAATCCGATGATCACCGCTACGACAATTGTCCTGATCGTATCTGCATGGATTTTGATCAAATCCGCCGATCCGATCTGATAACGACCCACCCAGTTGGTTCTCTGCCTTCCCTCAGAACTTCGTCGTTGCTCGATTCCAACCCCCACTCCCCCCTCTTCCGGAATCTTCAGGAGGTAATCCGACGACCTACGCCTAGGGACACCTGCGTCGTTCGTTGGATTCATGGGAAAGTTGCGGCTGCTTACAGAAAGTTTCTAGGGACTGTGATCACATCGCCGGGTTGCAGCAGGATATTCTCATCCATGCGGCGACCCTTCATCATCTCGCGAAGATCGAGTTCGTAGACCTCAACCTTGCCGGCATTCTGCCTCACCAGGCGGACTCGGCGCTTGTTCGCAAGAGGAGTAAAACCATTGGCGGCTGCGATGGCATCCATGACACGCATCGGGCCGTCGGAAAGCTCGGTATGGATCTGATGAAAAACCTCCCCCAGAACTGTCACCCGGTTCGGACGAAACTCAACGACTACGATTTCCCTCGCGCCTGGATACGACTTCAGAAGCAGCGCTCGGAAGTTTTCCCCGGACATTCCCTGCACCGTCTTAGAGCCACTGGGGAGTTCCAGCTTACCGTCCTGCTGAACGATGATTTCCTCGACACCACCATTTTTCTGGATGATGCGGGCGGAATCCAGAGGCGCCATCACATACGGCTGTGTGGAGGTGGCGATCGGGAGCGAGGAGCCCGTGTTGTAGCTACTGCATCCCGTGGCGATCAGCAGACATGCCGAAGCGAGAAGCGAAGATGGGAGGATAGTCTTCATGCTTATACTCATTGTATGGCGCTTGTTGGTTGCTGGACAGGTTAAAACTTGCAGTTGAATCCCATGGAGAGCCGCCAATTCTCAACCGGGGCACCTGCTCCTTGGATGTAGGCGTAACTCATGTAACCCGCCTTCACGAAGACCTTTGAGTCGTTCGGGTAGTAGGCACTGGGAAGTGCGTAGGCGACCTCCAGTTCAGGCCTGAGTTGGATTGCGGAAGCTCCCGAAGTCTCGAATTGCTGAAGCGACCCACCAAAATACGGGGTCACATACCATCCGCCACCGAGATAAGATTCCGCCTTAAGCTGGAGCAGCGTGGAGACATAGTTGTTATTCACCCCCTGCTCGGTGAAGACATAGTCGCGGTCGTAGATAAAGGCGATTCTCACCCTCGGACTCATGTCGAAGCTCGTGTAGCCGTTGAATCTCAGACCCGACATGTTCTGACGTCCCGGAACAGACCCCTGCATCTCCATCGAGTCGTAGCCGATCCGCAGTTCGCTATAGATCCGCGGATCAGGTCGCCCGTAGAACCCCAGGCCGCAAAAGAGCTCCGATCCGCTGAATCCCTGATCGGGGTCCGTGTATCGGTACTCGCCCCAGGCGGTGACCTTCATCTGCTCGGTGACCTTCCACGTCAGCTCCTGACGGGTCTTTCCCACCACGTAGTTGATATAGCCCGGATCGGGATGCTGAAGCTGGAAGAAATCGAAGGTCTGGTTCATTCCCAACTGCCCCGTGAACTGGTACTGACCACCCAGGCCGGCCCCGGTGCGGAGACGGCGAGTCCTGTTCACCAGTTCGGCGATAAGAAGATTACTCCCGGTAATGTCGCTATAGCTGAAATAAGGCCTCCAGATCGCGGACGTCCGGCCGATGCGCCCCGAAAGATTCACCTGCTGATTGAAGGCCGAGAGATTCGTATGATTGTAGAAGAGATCCGCCCAGGCCTCGTACCGGGCATTGAGGGCTGCGATGGTATCGAGAAACTCATTGTAGGGTGAATCGGGTGTTCCCAACTGAAGTTCACCACCGACACGGGGCGTGATATAGAAATCCGAAATCGGATTGCTCGAGGTGAGATTCACATTCGACTCCCATGATTGGGCAAGTCCGAACCACGGATAAAACTCCAACAGGCCCTTTCTGTAGACGCGGGGATGGAGACCGATCGGCGCGACATCCGTGGTGACCGCGCGAAATGGAGCGGTATCGCTCAAGGCTCGATCACGTTCAGGATACATATCCTGCATGGACTGCAACTTGGAGAGCTGGAAAAGCGGTAGATAGGAATTCCCCGGCATGGCCGGGGGGGGCATGGGAATGGCACGCTCCGAGAGGCCGGGTTCGGCAGAGCTGCTGAGAAACTCTTCGGGAGACTGCATCTCGTAGCTCCGGTCGATCGGTTGATCGACCTCCCACTGCGATAGCGTCGAGTCGCCCTGCACCCCGGCCAGCATGGCAAGAATGGTCGCGAGAAACACAACACTGGCTGCCGGAAAAAGTAGCGACCGATTTCCGGTCACGTTGCTCTCAGTACGCATTTTTCGGAGGCAGCAGGGTCAGCAATAAAATCCGGAAATCCATCATCAGGCTCCAGTGATTAATGTAATAGAGGTCGTACTTGACCCTCTCGTCCAGCGATGTGTCGCCGCGCAGTCCGTTGACCGCGGCCCATCCGGTCATCCCCGGTTTGCAGAGATGTCGGAGATTATATCCGTGCAGGGATCCCCGGAGGCCGGCGATGAGATCGAGGATCTCGGGACGTGGCCCGACAAGACTCATCTCCCCCTTGAGCACGTTCCAGAACTGAGGAAGCTCGTCCAGGTTCCACTTCCTCATGAATTCCCCGATCTTGAGTCGTCTTGCGTCATTGGCGACAGCCCGGATCACCCCTGTCCCTTCATTCGCATCCAGGCGCATGGAGCGGAGCTTGATGATCCGGAACGGTTTTCCCCGGTATCCGGGACGCAGTTGAGTGTAAAAAACCGGCCCCGGTGATTCCCTTCTGATCAACACGGCGAGCACCATCATCATGGGAAGGGAGAGACACAGACCAAGGAATGATCCGAAGAGATCAATACCCCGTTTCAGAATCCTGTTACCAAGCTCACCGATTGGAAGATCATAGATCACCATGAGAGGAACTCCTCCAAGCCGCCGGATCCCGAGACGATCCACCCAGATATCGGAAGACCAGGGAATCATCATGATCCCCACCATGAGATCCGAACAGATTTCCGAAATCCGCTCCAAGTCAGCCTCGTTCACCCTGTTAAGGTCGACAATGAGACGACTGATTCTTTGGACCTCCAGCACATTCCTCAAATCATGGAGCGTGCCAATTTCCTCGTATTCCGATCGTCCTGTGGAAGTCACCGCGGGACGAAATGGATTTTCGATAAATCCGACGACAGTGACGGAGGAAAGCCCTTCCCTCTTGAGCCCCTCGAGGACATGGTCCATCCGCTCAGTGCGACCCACAAAGGCCACCCGCTCCACCGTGCTGCTCTTGAGAAAATTAATCTCGAGATGCCGGATGAGCAGGCGCGAGCAGAGCGTAAGCAGAAAAGTCGTCCCGGCGATCACAAGCAGACCCGGCACATAGTGGAAAGTATGCCACAACGCGTCCGGAGGCGACGCCAGTGTGCGCAGCAGAATGTAGGAAAGCGTGCTCCCGAGAAGCGCAAGCGGCAAGCGGCGCAGCATGATGCCGGAATGGATAAAGGCAGCCCATTGGTTCAGCCCCATGAGCCGGAAAAAGAGGAGCTCCAGAATCGCGATGAAAAAACAATTGAGCCCCGTGAGTCGATCCAGCGGGGGCGTTACCCCCTGAAACGAAAGCACCATCCAGAATGCGATCGGGAAGGAAAAGACGATGGCCAACAGATCCCCCGACGGCAGAAAAAGTCGCCAGGCAAACGACCGATGGCTTGCGTTGTACATGAGAGCCTTGTGGTCATGCTACTTGTTATAAGGTCGTTATCGAACTATATTTTGCATCGGAGGCTTCCGCCGTCCCGTCCGGCCCGGCAAGCACTTCTTTTCCATCACAAGCATGACTCCGAATCACCATGAGGAGAGCGGTTCTTGCCCAACTGGGAACGGCATGGGGAGAGGTTTGGTTCGGGAAGATGACTCCTTTCTCCGCCTCCGCCCCTTGCCATTCCTCGTGCTGCTTGCAGGCATCGCCTTGGCAGGTATCACCATCGGATTTTTCACCGGAACGACGGATCCCGGAATGCTCCGCTCACTGACAGAGGGGTTTCCAGCATCCTGGCCAGGACCCTGCGCCGCTTTGACCATTGGCTTCCTCTTGGTAGCGCCCATGATCTGGGTGATCGCGAGCGATTCCTTGGATCTCATCGCCTTCTTCCTCGCATGGGAAGCAATGATCATGTGCGGATACTTCTTTCTGGGAGTCACCGCCTGGAAGCTCGATGGGGGGCTGGGACCGGGAATCCTAGCCACGGCACCGCTGGTTGTCCTGATCAACTCCGTTGGCTTCGCAATTTTCCTAGGCGTCATGGGATTCACGTATGCGCTGCTGAAGCGCTTCCGTATCGGACTAGCTGAATTGAGAGGCTCGTCCCATGAAGGAGACGTCCGACTCAAATGGGTTCTTCGTCTAACCGGATTGCTCACGATCCTGATCCTAGTCCTTCCCATGGGAATCACCGGAATCATCCCGATGTTTGTCTCTGATCCCTCCGCAGGAGAGATTGATCCGCGCCTGATGGTTACGGAATCCTCGTCACTGAGGGCACTCTACAATCTCGGTTACGGACTGATGCCCTTTATCACTGCGGGTCTTGCTCTTTTCTGTATCAGGAGAGCTCGTCGATTCTTTGGTATCGACGGCATCCTTATCGTAGCCCTGATGCTGGCTCAACTCCTGAGTGGCAACCGATTTCCCCTCGCCTTGGCTGGGATCACGACCCTCTGCCTGATCAGTATGGAATGGCGGATTCCACGCTTCCTCCTCGTGGGATCCTTTGCGCTCTACATGCTCTTCTTTACGGCACTCGGAGGCCTTACAGGGCTTCTCCGCTGGGATCGAGGACTTCTCTCCGAAGGAAATCCCATCATTCATAGTATCGAGGCGGCTTTCACTGGGAACAACCTCATCGATGTGCGTGACGCCTCGTGGGTCATCAGCCAGTGGGACTTCCAGCCTCTTAACGGGATCACCTACCTGGGAGGACTCACCGCATTTCTCCCGAGTGGTCTCTTTCCCCAGAAGAAGGATTGGCATCTCGGCCTCACCGCCGTGCGGATTGTCGGTTGGGATGACGCGAAACACCCGGGACTGCGAATCACTTTTTTTGGCGAGGCGTTCTTGAACTTCGGACTGGCCGGGGTCATGACCCTAGGCACCATCCTCGGGGTTCTCTTCGGCACCCTCCTCCGGCTTTTTCATCAGGCCGCAGGAGAACGTCCCTCCTCACTCAACAGAAACCTCAGAATCCTCATTCTGATGGAAATGGCACTCCATCTCTCCAACACCAGCAATGCCTTCTCCTTCTGGGCTCTCGCCCTCTTCCTGCTGATCCAGTGGCTTTTCGTCGATTGCCGCACTTCAGTCCCATCCTATGCATCACATGGATCCGATCGCGCTTAACGGACGCTTCAGCGGAACGCGCGAGCCCACGGGCACCCAGGTGGCCTCCTTTCAACTCTTTGATTCGATCCTCCGCCAGGGAGGACGCCGATCCGGAGAGCTGCGGTTCGTGGTTTTTGCAGACAACCGCTTCCCCGGAGTCGAGCACTGGTCACGACTTCCAGGTGTCACCTTCGTCCAAACGCCCTTCCGCGATTGGGGAAAGGCCCACAGTCACTTCTGGGAACAGTTTCTGGCAGCCCCCCTCGCCCGCCGCCATGGATGCCATCTCATGCATCATCCGATGAATACATCACCCGCGTTTTCAGGTGGCATCGATCACATCGTCACCCTGCATGACTTGAATTTCCTCCTGCACCCTGAGTGGTACGCGCGATCATTCCGCTTGGTTTATGGCGTCTGCGCGATGCCGGGACTGCGTCACAACCGCTCCGTCGTGACCATCTCGAAGTATGTCCGCAATCAGGCAGAGAGCATCCTGAACCGATCGCCGGAATCCATCCGGATGATTCATAACGGCGTGAAGCCACTGAAAGCCTCGCATCCGTGGGCCGGCAACTATCTCTTTGCAGCAGGATCGCTCCAGCCACACAAGAACCTAGCCCGCCTGATCAAGGCCTTTCGACAGATCAGCCCCTCCTATCCGGGACTCGAACTCGTCGTCGCCGGGCGTAAACAGATTTCCTTCACTGTAGATTCCGAACTCTCGGGGTTGATGAAGACTCCGGGGCTCCGTTTCACCGGGTACTTGAGTGATGAGGAGTTAGCAAATGCCTATGCTGGGTCACAGGCTTTTTGCTTTCCATCTCTGGAGGAAGGATTCGGTCTGCCTATCCTAGAGGCGATGCGCCTCGGTTGTCTTGTCCTCACCTCCCATACCTCCTGTCTCCCCGAGATCGCAGGACCCGCCATCCAGATCGATCCCTACTCCGTAGAGGCCATTGTAGGAGGATTGCGTCACCTTCTCGATCTCCCGAGCACGGAGCGTGGTCAACTCCTCACCGCAGGTAAAGTCTGGTGCGGTCACTTCACCTGGGAGCACGCCGCGAGGAAGTATCTCGCCCTCTACCGCGAACTGAATACCTAGAGTATCTGCCGTTGAATCGGACGATTAATGGATGACTGCACCATGAATATGAAACTCAGGAAATCAGGAAGAGAGGAAAGAAAACTGATGCCCTTCTATCAATTAGATTCTTTGTGATTTTTCTCCTTCATCATCTTTAAGGTTCAGATTGACCTCGTGCTTTTACTGAGTTCCTGAGTTCCATATTCCTTTCCTATTCTCTTAGCCTCTTCACGGTATTCCTAGCCCTCCAAGTCCTTTCGGTACTCGGCAAGCACGGGGGCATAGCACACCTCGTGCGAGAACCTCTTCTCGATCAGCGAACGGTGATTGGTGGAGATCCCCTCGGGATGACTCTGGATCTGCGCGATCAGTGCAGCGAGTCCCTGGCTCACTGCCTCCACATCACCCACTTCGGCTGTCCAGCAATGGGAGAGACCGAGGCTTGGCAGCATGGTCATTCCCGGGGGTAAAGTCGTCACAATCGGAAGGCCGCAGGAGGTCGCCTCCAACAGGACAAACGGAATCCCCGCCTCATAGCGCGAGGTTAGGAGAAACCCATCGAGAGCCTGGTAGAAGGGGAGCGTCTCCTCCAGATAGTTAAGCCGCAGCACCCGATCCTCGATCCTTTTCTCTCGGGCCTCCTCATCTAGATCCTCACGAAGCCCCCCCTCCCCGAGATCCACAAAAAAGAGATTTGCGTTCTCCTTGAAGAGCGGCTCGAAGGCCTTGATGGCGGTCATCGGATCCTTTTGGAAGACGAGGCGTCCCGAGGTCCCAATGATGATTCCCTTTTCGGGAAGCCCTAGCACACGACGCGCCGCCTTTTTCTCCGCCGGGCTTGCTGGAAGGAAATGCTCCACGAGTACCGGATTCGGAATGATTGGTCCTCTTCGCATACTTCCCAACACCGCCCGAGCAAAATGCGCCTCATCCTCAGAGATATTGATCGTGATCCCACGAGGAGCAAGAAAGCGCTCAAGGAGGTCAAAGAACCCCGCAAGAAGACCAGTACGTCCCATGCCATAGTAGGCATTTGGTGTGTAGAAGACCGGTCTCTTCGGCGTGGACTTGGTCAGTATCCTGACAAGAGCTCCCGCCTTCGAGCTGTGGGCATGAATCACATCGGGTCGCACCATCGCGATGAAACGAGCAAGCTTCCATGCGGCACTCAGATCGGAGAGCGTCGGGCGGTTGATCGTCCGTAGGTTCAATACCTTGCCGCCGTGCTGCTCCACCTCCTTAATTAGAATAGGCAGTCCAGGACTTGGCCTCCGGTCTGAGTAAGCGAGCGCGACCGAAATACCATGGCGATGTAAATAGTGGACCAAACCCTCCACCTGGCGGAAGACTCCTGCAAAACCTGGCTCAACGACAATGAGGACCTTCATGATGCGGGAAAGAAGCGCCGGGCCAGCAGATGCCCCAGGCTATTGAACGGCAACTCCACGAAGCGCCGGAAGAGCATGGCGATCGGCACCGTCACGACGATCGAGAGAAAAAAGAGCATCAATGCCAATAGGATCGGGGGCTGAATCACCAGTAGCTTCGGCATCAGAAGCTCCAGCATCACATAGGAGAGAAGAAGGAGCGGCAGGTTGATCAAGTAGAAGCTGAAGGAGATCATTCCCAGCAAATGGAGCGGGCGGCTATTCAGGAGAGTGAGCAGCCCAGGCCAATTGCAGGGAATGAGAAGCAGCAAGATCGCCCCGAGAATGATCGACTCGGTGATGTAGTTGAACCCATGCCGGATTGAGAAGAGCCAGAGTGCAATCCCCAGAGCCAGCAGCAGTTTCGTCTTACCCTCCGCAGGTACTCGGAAGTACGGCTCCGCAAGATGAATCAGATACCCTATATAGAAGGCAAAGAGCGGCGCGAGCCAGTAACGGGTGCTCCCATCGGCACGGTAGGCAAAGCAGAGGAACAGGGCCGTCACGGCCAGAATCGGCAGCGGACGTCTCCGGGGAAGGAGCATCAGCCAAGGGAGTATAAATGACCCTATCAACTCAATGATGATGGTCCAGAGTGGAGGATCGAGACGCCTGTCCAAGAGCAGGGCATTCATCACATAGGCTCGCAATCCGGTGACCGAGCGTGCCTTTGCCACCTGCTCACGGAACCAAGCCGTTGCATTCCCGAGATCGGGAATCTCCAGATAAAAAAGCGCCACCAAGGCCGCAAGCACGACCGCGACCAGCACCGCCGGATAGATCCGGAAGAATCGCTTCACATAGTAGGCCGGAATCCCCGAGACACCAGTTGATCCTCCCCGATCAATGGAGCGGCAGAGCACGAAGCTGCTCAGTAGGAAGAAAAAGACCACAGCCGACTCACCGGCCATGCGGTAGATATACTCGTTCTGGGGGATGCCGTGGAAGCTGTAGAGCGCATGATGCAGGCAGACGCCGAGGGCGGCGATACCCCGTAGCGCATCGAGATGACCAATCCGTCCCCCGGATTTTGTGACATCCGGTGATCTTACGGGGAAAACACCATTCATCTTTTAGAACACTATTCACCCACTCTCTGGCCACACCACCGTAATCCCCTCCACCACTTCCCCACACCAAATGCCTACACTGTTGCTTGTCGGAAGATAAGCATTCCGCTTAGCACATAGCGATATCTGCCAACCGATAACGGAAGTATGTTTGATGCATGAAAAAAATGAATCCGGCACCCCCCTCCGGTTCGGTCAACCCGCCGCTTCACCCGAGGGAGGAGGAACGCATTGCCCGCCTCCTCGGCTACGACATCCTCGACACGGGTCCCGATGTCATTTTTGACCGCCTGACTCAGATGGCGGCTGCCGTCACCGGTTCGCCGATCTCTCTCATCTCCCTGGTCGATCGGAACCGCCAATGGGTCAAGTCCCGCTACGGTTGCGATCTCCGGGAGTCCCCGCGTGATGACGCCTTCTGCGCCCACACCATCCTCGATGCCGAGAAGATGCTCATCGTCCCCGACTCCCTGAAGGACCCCCGCTTCGAGCATAATCCGTTTGTCTCCGGGGAACCTCATATCCGGTTCTATGCCGGCATCCCCCTGCACAATGGCGATGGACTGCCGATCGGCAGCTTCTGCATCATTGACCGGAAACCACGGGAGTTAACGGCGGAACAGATTGCATCCCTCAAGGATCTCGCCCGGATCGCCATGGATTACATGGAAGTCCACCGTTCCAACAGGGACCTCACCCGGCTCCTGCAGCGGGAAAAGGAAGTCTACACACGCCTCCTGAAGATGTCCTCGGAGATGGCCTCCTCATCACACACCTTCGAAGGCGCGCTCAAGAGTGTTCTGGATCATCTCGATCCGAATCTCGGATGGCTCTCCTGCCGGATGTCCAACCTCCTGAGCCATGGAGGCAGCGTGATTCGGATGAACCCCCTGCTCCCCACGGATCTCCTCATCGATGAGCTCTGGCGCGAAATCGATGAGCAAGGCAGGAGGCTCCCTTCCGATACTCCCAAGACCGAATTCATCTCCGCCGGCGCGATGCGCCCCGAGTATGCCTACCTGTTCGTTCCGGTAAGACTCAGGGGAAGGAGTCTTGCCACGATTGAAATGATCTACCCCGATCACCGCAGGATGGATTCGAGGGTCAGGGAGGTCTTTGACCTGATGGCGGTGAATCTGGCCGTCGTCGCCGAGCGTGAACTCGTCAATGCCGATCTCCAGTACCGTGCTCATCACGACGCCCTCACCGGGGCCGTCAATCGCATCCTCTTCCTCGACGAGCTGATCAAGGCAATCTCGGAAGCCGATCCTCTCCACCCAGATTCCGTCCTTCTCTTTCTGGATCTTGACGGGTTCAAGGAGGTCAATGACAACTTCGGTCACCAGACGGGCGACCGCCTCCTCGTCGAGGTCACCGAGCGACTTCAGGGACTTTGCCGCGAAAAGGACGTCCTGGGGCGCCTCAGCGGCGACGAGTTTGTCCTCCTGATCCGCGATCTCGGTGTCTCAGACGACTTGGAGCCGCTCCTCAAGCGGATCCAACGGAGCCTCTCCCAGCCCTTCATGCTCGGGGATCTGGAGATCCGCATCGGCACCAGCATCGGCGTCGCCATCCTCGACCGTCGCGACCTCAGCACTCCGGAACTCCTCCGTCGCTCCGAGGAGGCGATGTATCTGGTGAAGAATGGCGAACGGAAAGGCTACTGCATCGCCGATGAAGCAATCATCCGTGAGTTCAAGACACGCCTCGACCTTGATCACAAGATCCACGAAGCCTTCTTTCAACGAAAGCTCATGCTTCATTTCCAGCCGATCGTCGACCTCAGGAACGGGGATCTCTGTTCTGCCGAAGCCCTTCTCCGGGTCCTCGACAAAGATGGAAAAGTTCTGAATGCCTCCGATTTCATCTCCTCCCTCGAGCGGATCCGCCTCATGCCCGATGTGGACGAATGGGTCTTTGCCGAAGCGATCCGCTTACTACGGCTACACATCGCGGTCTTTGCCGCCATCCCGGACTTCCGCATCTCGCTCAATATCAGTCCCGCCATCCTCTCCACCCACGGCTACGCCTCCCTCTCGCTGAGCCGTCTCAAGTCCGCCGGCATCTCCCCCACGATGCTGCGCCTCGAGATCATCGAGAATCACCTCGACACCACCAATCTCTCTCTTCTCGAGAACATCAACCTCTTCCGTGGCGCAGGCGTGAAAATCGCCATCGATGACTTCGGGACCGGCTACAGCAACCTGCAGCACCTGACTTCCATCCCCTGCGACACCATTAAAATCGATCGCATGTTCCTGAAAGGAATTCCCACGGAAGAGATCAAAACCAAGGAACTCCTAGCTGCAATGATGAACCTGGGAAGAAACCTCGGCTACTCCATCATCGCCGAGGGGATCGAGAATCAGGCTCAGGCCGATCATCTCCTCTCGCTTGGTTGCTACTATGGACAGGGATACCTTTACGGGAAGCCGATGCCGATGGAGGAATTCGTCGCATACGCAAGAAAGCACTCCCCACATGTCTTGCTTCTCTCCGCACCCGCCGACTCTCCGAAGCAGCATCTCGAACCCGCACACTCATGAGCACGAATAAATCCCCCCTCCCCTCCTCTGCATCGAACATCCCAAGTCCATTTCCCTTTGGTGATCCGGCGATCTCTCTCACATACGTCAATGAGGAGGCCCGCATTGAGTGCCTGGAGAGTTTCGGGATCTTCAACCACGATCACCTTCCCCTCCTGGATATCCTTGCCGAGCATGCCGCGCTGCTCTGTGGAACCTCGATTGCCGCCATCACCCTGCTGGGGCGGAGCACACTCATCATCAAGAGCTCTTACGGACTGGATCTCAAGGAGACCAGTCGTACCCATTCCTTTTGTGCCAACTGCATCCAGAGCAGAAAAGATTTTTTCCTTATCCCGGACGCCAGGAAGGATCCGCTCTACAAGGACAACCCCCTTGTCGCTCGCGCACCTTTCATCAGCTTCTATGCCTCGGTTCCGCTGATCAGTAAGAGAGGCTTTCCGATCGGCTGTTTCGCGGTGATGGATCCGCAACCAAGGGAACTCGCAGAGGACAATGTCAAGCTGCTCAAGAAGCTCGCTGAAGTGATCGTCGAATCCTTGGAAAAAGAAAGGGAAATGAGGGAGAGCGAGCGGATGCTCTTCCTCGAAAAGAACGTCTACAACAAACTTCTCAAGTCGAGCGCGACCCTGGCCTCGATGGCTCCCAACTTCGACACCGCACTCAGCGATCTGATGGCCAATCTGGATCCCAATCTGGGTTGGCTCTCCGCCCGCATTCGCAACATGCAGACAGGCGGTACGACGGGAATCTTTTACAATCCCAACATCCCGGATGATCCCGAACTCCCCCTCATCTGGCAGAAGCTCGACACAATGCCGAGTCACCCGACGAGGGATGTCCCCAGCACCGACTTCATCAACTCGGCTCCACTCCGACCGGAATACTCCCACCTCTCCATCCCCGTACGGATTAGGGGGCGTCTCGTGGCTCTCCTCGAGCTTCTCTACCCCGACCACCGGAAGACAGACTCCCGCATTCAGGAGATCTTCAACCTCATGGCGGCGAATCTTGCCATTGTGGCCGAGCGTGAGTTGGTGAATGTCGAACTCCGCTACAAGGCACTCCATGATCCGATCTCAGGTGCCGCGACACGGGAGCTCTTTTTGAGAAGACTCTCCGAATCCCTCGATGCCATCGTCGTCGAGAGCACCAGCGAGCCGATTCTCTTCTGCTTTGATATCGACCAGTTTCAGGGAATTAACGATGATTTCGGCTACGAGTTCGGGGTCCAACTCCTCGTTGCAGTTAAGGAACGGTCCCAGCGTCTCTGCAGGGAAGGTGACTTCATCGGTCGCGTCGTGGGAGCCGAATTCCTGATGCTCCTCAACCAGACTAAGGGATCGGGAGACCTGAAGTCACTGCTCCGCAGGGTGGCGGGAGTCTTGAACGAACCCTATACCGTGGGAGAGACCACCATCAACGTCCATGTCAGCATCGGGTGCGTGGTCCTCTCTGATTCTCGGGTCCCGCCAGAAGAGATCATCCGTAGGGCGGAGGAGGCCATGCGCATTGTCAAAAGAGGCAAGCAGGTCGATATCTGTATCGCCGATGAGGTGATCCTCGAGGCCTTTCAGAAGCGCAGATTCATCGACAGGAAAGTCAGGGAAGCCGTCGGGAGTAACCGGTTGACTATGTATTATCAGCCGATCGTCGAGATTGAAACCACACAGGTAGTCGGCGCCGAAATCCTCATCAGACTGATTGAGCGGGACGGTTCCATCCTGCCTGCGGAGGAGTTTATCGACGGACTCGAGAGGACACGCTTGCTCTCTAGGGTTGATGAGTGGGTTCTCTCCGAAGCGATCCACTGCCTCAACGATCATCGCGGCATCTTCAGTTCCATTACCGGTTTCTACTTCTCCCTGAACCTCAGTCCTGAAGCCATCAGTAAAGTGGGATTTTATGCACAATTTTTCAGCCAAATCCAGAATGCCGGTGTCTCTCCCCTCGCCATCCATCTGGAAATCACGGAAAAGGCGCTGCTCCCGAATAATATCAATGTTCTGGAAAACATCCGGCAACTCCATGCGGCGGGGATCTCTCTCTCCATCGACGACTTTGGAACTGGTTACAGTAACCTGGCCATGCTCAAGGATTTCCCGATCGACACGATCAAGATCGATCGCTCCTTCCTATCGATGAATGACGCTGGAAATGTTGACGCAAGTAATCCCCTGCTAGAGGCCATCGCCGGGATTGCCCGGCACTTCGGCTACAAGATGATCGGCGAAGGGATCGAAAAACCAGAGCAAATCGCGCTCCTTCAGAAAATGGGTTGCCAGTATGCTCAGGGTTACCTCTACGGTCACCCAATGCCGCTCAGCGACTTCCTCGAACTGCTCAAAGGAAAGAGCAAGGGCATGAGTAAGGAGAGCAAAATGGATTACTCCAGCACTCGATTTATCGATACCAAGCCCTGATCTTGAAGCAAAGATTCTGAAGGAAGAGAGAACCCCATGAAATGCAGATCTTCAAGGACGTCGGTCCTGCGGAGGAATATCCTCAGGCTCTACACGGTGACGCTGATCGCATCCTGCTTGGCCATCGGATTCTATATCGACCAGGGATGGAATGTCACGAGGGCTCATGCCATCGCCGACCTTGAAAAAGATGCGACACTCTCCGCTCAGATCATCGATGACGGGGTGAAGGATGCCGGAAAACTGCTTGGAATCACGAAATTCCGGATTGAGGAGCGACTCAGGAGGGGAGGATTAACCCGTCAACAGGCCCACGATCTGCTCAAGGAGAGCATCTCAAACTTCATCCTCTACAATGAGAACCAGAGCTTTGGACTTCTGGTCTACCTCGACCGTGAGGGGGTCATCGTGGCACAGAACGGAATCTACCCGGCTCCCCCGTACTATCTTGGCGACCGCCTCTACTTCCGCCTGCTTCAGGAGAATCCCTCCAAAAAGTACAGCATCGGGAATCTGGTCAAGGCGAGGACCACCGGAAAACTTGTCTTTCACATGGCGATGCCGGTCCACGGTCCGGACAACCTCCCGGCCGGAGCGATTGTCCAACAGATCAGTGAGGAGGAAATTGCCGTAACCCTGGGAAAGATCATCAGAAACCCTGGGGAAAAGGTGATGGAGTTGACCTCGAGCGGAGAGGCCGCATTTATCTTCCCCCTACCTCCCAATCCGGATGAGTTGCGTGAGATTTCCTTTCCCAGACTTCTGAAACTGATCGCTCATCTCGGGAAAAGCAGCGGATGGGTAAAGATTCCCGGCGGCATCACGGAACTCCAAGAGACCGTCTACGCCGGTTATCTGTTCGGTTATGAGGATGGAATCTGCTCCGTGGTCACTCTGCGTGAAAGTGAGATCTACTCTCTGTTCATGAATCAGTACCGCAAGGAACTCGGCATTAGCCTGCTGATCATATTCGTGATCAGCGTGCTCTTTATCAGTCTCCACAGGCAGAGCAGGAATCTCGATGACGCCCTCTCGGATTCCCAACACGATCAGCTCACGGGAATAGCCAACCGTTACGCTGCGGAGGAAGTATGCACCCGGATCTGGGGTGATGCACTGCGTCGCCAGGAGGCACTCAGCGTTCTTTTCATTGATATCGACCACTTCAAACTACTGAACGATACCTGGGGCCACGATACTGGAGACATGGTGCTCAAGGCCGTGGCAGACAGCATACGCCGATCGCTCCAACGACCACTCGATTTCTGCTGCCGATGGGGTGGTGAGGAGTTTGTCGCCATCCTGCCCGACACGGGAAAAGAGGCGGCGCAGCGCATTGCCAACACCATCCTCAACCGCATCCGTGAACTCCATCTGAGCAAAGGCGGCAAACCACTCCCGATGATCACGATCAGTATCGGCGTCGCCACCTCCCAACCAGAGCACACGGAGGACAAGGAGCGTCTTTTTTCACGGGCCGACAGCGCCATGCTCAAGGCCAAAATGGAGGGACGAAACCACGTGGTACTGGATTAAAAACCATCAACCCGAGGCGGGTGTCACTCAGCAATGAATGCGGAACTCAGGAAATCAAGAAGGAGGATGCGGGAATAAATTACCAGAGCTTTATCCCTAGCTGTTCTGTCTATCATGAACATGTTTCTTTAGTTTCCCCTCCTTCAGTTCCTGATTTCCATATTCAATCTCCTATCCTTTGCATCTCCCATCGGCCTCTCGGTGATCTAAGCATTTCTACTAATTGAAGAATCAGGCGGCCGAGCCGATCTTTGATTCATGAACGGGGAATCAGAGTGCCTCGGAGGCGGTGTGGAATTCGGGAGGACGGTGCATATCCCCATTCGGGAGAACGGCGATTCTCTGACCGCCGACTGGATGATGCCTTCCCATGCACGGGGGATCGTTCTTTTTGCCCATGGCAGCGGCAGCGGTAGAAATAGTTCCAGGAACAGAGCAGTGGCGAGGTATCTGGTCGGCAGGTGCATGGGAACTTTTCTGCTCGATCTCCTGACTCCAGCGGAGGAGCACATTGATGAGAGGACACGTCATCTACGCTTTGACATCCCCCTGTTGGCGGGTCGTCTGGTCGAGGCCACACGTTGGATACATTCCCAACCCGAGGCAAAGGGATTGCCTCTCGGCTATTTCGGTGCCAGCACGGGTGCCGGCGCAGCTCTGGTAGCTGCGGCGGAACTTCACGATACCATCGCTGCCGTCGTGTCACGCGGGGGCAGACCCGATCTGGCGGGCTCCGCCCTGCACCATGTCATGGCGCCCACCCTGCTGCTCGTTGGAGGAAATGACGAGATTGTCGAGGAACTCAACCGGAAAGCGCTCTTACGCCTTCATTGCCCCAAACATCTGACCATGATTCCAGGAGCCACCCACCTGTTCGAAGAGCATGGAGCGCTCGAGCAGGTAGCCATGTTTGCTGCAGACTGGTTCCTGAAGTATTTCGCTGAGGATTCCCTGAATCAGTCATCCGTCCAAAGTCCCCGTGGGGGTGAAAGGAGGTATGCTTTGTGATGATCAGGTTCCAAAACAGGCGGGAGGCCGGCCAACTTCTGGCGCTGGAGCTCTCCCACTATGCCAATCGTGAGGATCTCCTGATCCTGGCTCTCCCCCGGGGAGGCGTTCCCGTGGCCCATGAGATCGCCAGGGTGCTGCAAGCTCCGCTTGATGTGCTCCTGGTACGCAAGCTGGGGGTTCCAGGTCATGAGGAGGTGGCCATGGGAGCGATTGCCACCGGCGGGATCCGTTTGCTCAACCGGGAGATGATCGACGCCTTGGGGATCACTCCCGAGTCGATCGCCGAAGTGGACCGGATCGAACAGGAGGAACTGGCACGGAGAGAGCAGCTCTACAGGAAAACGCATCCCCCTCTTGATGCCACCGGGAAGACAGTGATTCTGGTGGATGACGGTATCGCCACAGGCGCCACCATGCAGGCCGCCATTGCCTCACTGCGACTACGTCATGCCGGACGGATTGTCGTGGCCTCGCCGGTCGCTCCCGCCTCCTTGGTCACCCAACTCCGGCAGATCGCAGACGAGGTGGTCTGCGTGCAGGCACCGGATGATTTCCGGGGGGTCAGCCGGTGGTACGAGGATTTCTCCCAAACAAGCGACGAAGA
>CAIZIQ010000307.1 GCA_903933015.1 uncultured Spartobacteria bacterium
ACCGGCGACCGGAGTGCGGTTCACGTGGACGTCGAAGACCGAGAGGAAGATCGAGATTCGCTTCATCCGGCGCTTGAAATACTGCTGCTCCTCAATCTCGTCGATCAAGGTAACCGTCCCGTCTGCCGGGGAGACAGCAAGAGCAGGATCTGTCGGAGACTTGCGCTCCGGTTCACGGAAAAACCAGAGGCAGAAAAGGATTAAAGCCCCCAAAAGCGCTGTCAGGATAAAGAGCTGGAAAATCGTGGTCAGGATGACACTGACGATCAGGATCAGAAAAATCCACCGTCCTTCATACATTGCTCTGGCTGGTCTAGGTTTACTCATGCGGCGGAAACCCTAGTATGCCACCCTGCTTCTTCGCGAGCCGATAAATCAAGGGTTTTAATATGGAACTCAGGAAAACAGGAATTGATGAGCATTGCCTTTGTCCAGATCCCTTTCTTGAGTTCCTGAGTTCCATATTCATCTCTTTTGCAGTATCGTTACTACATGACTACAGCCGCCATCGAACTAAGCCCTGATCTGACGATGGAGGAACTTCTCGGGGTTTTCCCCGGAGCGCGTCGCACGCTCTTCCAACTCCATCATATCGGGGGATGCAGCAGTTGTGGCTTTTCTCCTTCAGAAACCCTTTCCCAGATCTGTGCCCGGAACGGGGGGTTGGATCCGGTGGCTGTGCTTGGCGAACTCAAGGAGGGGCATCTCAAGGATGAGGCTCTTCTGATCTCTCCAAACGACCTCTATCTCCGGATCAATGATTCTGCCCTGCGTCTTCTGGACATCCGTACGCGTGAGGAGTTTGAAGCCGTGGCCATTCCCGGGAGCCGCTTCATGACTCAGGAGATCATGCAGGAGTCCATGAACTGGCCGAAGGAGACCGAGATCATCTTGATCGACCATTCCGGCAGTCGTGTCCTGGATGCCGCCGCCTACTTTGCCGGCCATGGATTCTCGAAGGTCAAGGGGCTCAAGGGAGGCATTGACGCCTACTCGGAGCAGGCCGATCCATCCCTCCCGCGCTACACCACCGAGGCGGCTTAGACTTTTGCTGATTCCCCGAATCCCTATCACCCACCTTCATGAGTGACGATCAGACGAAAGCGGTCGAGGAGGCTGCCAAGAATCCCAAAAACCTCGGTGAAATGGAGGGGGCAGATGCCGTGGGTACCGTCGGTCGCAGTGACTGCGGCGACATGCTCCGGATGTGGGTGAAGTTCAAGGAGGAGAATGGCCGCAAGGTCATCGACCGGGCGACCTTCCAGACTTTCGGTTGCCAGACCGCGATCGCCGTGGCGAGCGTGGCGACCGAGATGATCCGGGGTAAAACATCCGCAGAGGCTCTCTCCATGTCGGGTGAGCAGCTCTCCTCTCCGCTCGGCCCGCTCCCCCCCATGAAGATTCACTGCGCCCAACTCGTCGAGGATGCCCTGAAATCGGCCCTGGATCCCGCCGCTGTGAAACCCGCTGCCCCAGCCATCGCCTCAGGACCTACGCTGGCTGATCAGATAACCCCTTCCGGAAAGGTAAAAATTAATCTCCTCCCCAAAAGTGGGTCTGCTTAGAATCCCTCTTTCTCTTTTATTTTCACTATTCCCTTACCTACATGCACTCCCAGCAAGAAATCGTCCTCAAGCGCGATACCGACGCGATCCAGATCCCGAGTGGCAATCCGCTTCAGCTTCCCGCCGGAACCAAGGTCATGGTCACGCAGTCGCTGGGTGGTACCTACACCGTGGCGACACCGGGGGGGCTAGCCCGCATCGACGAGAAGGATGCCGATGCCCTGGGCCTCGAGGCTTCCGCCACCAGCTCTCCTGTCAAGACGGCCGTCGAGGGATCCCTGGAGGAGGCCGTCTGGAATCAGCTCAAGACGGTCTTCGATCCCGAGATCCCGGTGAATGTTGTTGATCTGGGACTCATCTATGAGTGCCAGCTTCAGCATCCGGAGGAGGGTGTCACCAAGGCCCATGTGAAGATGACCCTCACGGCCCCCGGTTGCGGTATGGGTCCGACGATCGCCGCCGACGCCCGTGGCAAGATCCTTACCCTTGAGGGGATCACGGATGCCGAGGTGGAACTCGTCTGGGACCCCGCCTGGAACCAGAGCATGATCAGTGAGGCGGGCCGCATGAAGCTGGGTCTGGTCTGAGCCCTCAGGGCGCTTTTCGTTTGCCTTTTCCCTTCCACTTAACCATATTCCACGCCCCATGAGCCAACATCCCAGCCTTAAAGGAAGCAGCACCATTGCTGCCAAGCGCAGCGTGCTGAAGCGCTATGAGCGCGTCGAACTGATGAAAAAGCGCGGCCAATTCAAGCCCGGGCAGCGCGTCATCGGTCTGCCCAAAACCAAGCCAGAAGCCTGATTCCTTCACCGGATCATTCTTCGGAAGGTGCGCCGGATTCCTCCGGCGAGCCCCAAGTTTCCAGGCGCATGCCCAAGCAAACGGGTCTGCGCCTGAATCGTTTTTTGGCGGCTGCAGGTCTGGGTTCGCGGCGCTCCACCGAGGAACTTATTCTCAAGGGAAGTGTCTCGATCAATGGCTCCGTCTGTCGTGAGCTCTCGGCGCGCGTTTCCCCGGAAGATGATGTGCGTGTCAGCGGGCGCGTCGTGCACGCCTTCGCGCCGAGGACCATTCTGCTCAATAAACCCTCGGGCTATACGACGACCCGCAGTGACAAGCATGCCGAAAGAACGATTTTCGACCTTCTTCCCTCCGATACCGGGCATCTGTTCCATGTCGGTCGCCTCGACAAGGAGAGCGAGGGACTCCTCCTTCTGACCAATGACGGAATTCTGGCTCAGGATCTGATGCATCCTTCCAAAGGGGTCGACAAGGAATACGAGGTGGTCCTCGACAGGACCTTCACCGACCGCGACGCGGCCGCCCTGCGCCGCGGGACATGGATCGAGGGATCCGTCGCCCGGATTGAATCCGTCAGAAATCTCGCCCCCAATAAGATCCAGATCGTCCTCCATCAGGGGATCAAGCGTCAGATCCGAGTCATGCTTGGTCAACTTGGATTCAAGGTGCAGCGTCTGGTCAGGGTACGTCTCGGTCCCCTGACCTTGCGAGGGGTGAAGCCGGGCAGTTACCGTGATCTTCGCAAGGAAGACCTCGAAATTCTCCAGAAGGCACTCAAGGCCCCCAAGCCCAAGAAGGAACGTCCCAAATATCTCGCCAAACCGAAGGTCAGGAAGTCGTCGACAACCATTCTCGATACCGCTCCGGCCAAGCCCCGTGGTTTCAATGGCAATCCGGGGAGTGGC
>CAIZIQ010000308.1 GCA_903933015.1 uncultured Spartobacteria bacterium
CTGCAGATCAAGTCGGAGGAGGAAGCTCGATGGAGGATTGTCGAACCCTCCGTCCGCTCCTACGAGTCAGGCTTCCTCTCGGGCTTCAAGTCCGTCTGCAAAGTTGCCGCCGAGGAGAAGAATGTGGCCCCACTCTACGACTATGCCGAGGTACTGCGCGCTCAAGAACGGGCACTCCATGCCCTGGGTGAACAGAACGGCCTCAACCTCATCGGTGAGGTGAAGCTACCCACCGGCGGATCCATGCCCATCCCCGATTTTGTCCAACACACGGCCCATGAAGCGTCCTCCATCATCAAGCAGGATGCAGACAACGAACTTAGCAATGAACAGACCGGCCACCACGTGAGTAATATTTTCTGGAACCTGGCACTCATCGGACGCGCGCTCAGGTAGAACCCAATCCCCGTCATTTGTGAGAAACCACCTGCTTCTCCAAGGACCACGCCTCAATCTAGATAAAAAATTTATGAAGCGACCCCATACCCCCATTTTATTGCTGACATCGGCACTTTGCCTCTTAAGGTGCGGCCCGATGGAGGCTTGTTCACGCGTACTCTGGACCACGGATCACGGCAACGTCGTCGCCAGAACCATGGATCTCTACATGGATGATCATGCACGATTGATCGTCTATCCCAAGGGCGTCACCCGTAATTCCAAGCTGGATAACTCAGGCTTTTCCTGGAAATCCAAATACGGAAGCGTGACCGTCAACTCCCTCGGATCTGTGACCTCCGATGGGATGAATGAGAAAGGCTTGTCAGCAAATCTCCTCTACCTAGACGGATCGGTTTACGAGAAGGAATCCCCCCTGCCTCAATTAGAAAATGGCATGCTTGCTCAGTATGTTTTGGACACTTGTTCCACCGTGGATGAAGCCCTCAAAGCGCTTTCCAAAGTCAGACTTGTTTCCGTACGTATTCATCACAAGGAGTGGCCGCTTCATCTTTCCCTTGCAGACAAAAGCGGTGACTCGGCCGTGATTGAATTCATCGATGGCAAGCGCGTCGTCCATCATGGCCCTATGACTCACGTGATGACCAACGAGCCCCCGTTAGAAATCCAATTGGAAAACCTGAAGAAATACCGTGCCTTCGGCGGGACACTTCCGCTCCCGGGAGACATCGATCCCAAGAGCCGTTTCGTCAGAGCCTCCGCGTTTCTCAAAACATTGCCCAAGCCCAAGAATAACACCGAGGCTTTGGCCGGCGTGATGAGTGTGGCAAGAACCACGTTTGTCCCCTTCGGTGCTCAGGACACAAGCGGTGGTGACGCCTCCGATACCTGGGCAACCCTCTGGTCGACCATCGCCGATCCCAGCACCTCCTGCTATTATTTCCAAAGCACCTCCCAGCCCAACCTTTTGTGGATTGATCTGAACGAACTGAACTTGAAGGAAGGTTCTCCGGCCTTATCGATCAATCCCAACAATGCCCATCTCTCGGGGAATATCTCCTCGCTGATGAAGCCTTTGAAAGCCTCCGCAAAATGAGTCAGGCCTGGATCTGCCTCCTGCTCGCGGGTCTCTTTGAAATCGGGTGGCCCGTCGGGCTGAAAATGGCTGAGACTCCGGGGAGGGTTGCCCTAGGAGTTCTGATGGCCGTCGCGTGCATCTCACTAAGCGGTTGGCTGCTTTGGATGGCCCAGAAAAGCATCCCCATGGGGACCGCCTACGCAGTCTGGACCGGGATAGGCGCTGCGGGCGCTTTCGTCTTGGGAATCCTGATCTACGGCGATCCTCCGGCTCTGTTGAGATTCCTCGCCGTGCTGTTGATCCTCTCGGGAGTGATCCTTCTGAAATTGGCCCATTAGCATTTCGCACACACGGCCCTGCACCAAAGAAACTTGTACCGTCCTTTGCCGCTTCCTATTTTCCCAACCATGAACTTCAGATCCTTCTTCCTTCCACTTCTCGGCTTGGCAGTCCTTTCCTCGAGCGGATGCGCTGTCCACATGGCGGC
>CAIZIQ010000309.1 GCA_903933015.1 uncultured Spartobacteria bacterium
ATTTAATAACGTCGTTCAGGAAGTGCGTCCGGGACTGATTCAGAATAACCGCCTGAGCAACACCAAGGATCCTGCGGGGAAAAAGTATTTTCCAGGTGACACGGAGACTCCGGAAGGATTCATCCCACCTCAGGGATTTCCCGGAAGGGATTGGGAGACCTGCATGACCTTCAATGACTCCTGGGGATACAAACGGGGTGACAATCACTGGAAATCAACCAGGACTTTGATCAGGAATCTTTGTGATATCGCGAGCAAGGGGGGTAACTATCTCCTCAATGTAGGTCCGGATGCCCAGGGGCGCATCCCCAAGGAAAGCCTCGATCGGCTTGCCGAAGTCGGAAACTGGATGAAGATCAACGGATCCGCTATCTACGGGAGCGGCCCCACTCCTTTTGGACGCGAAGCAGGATCATTCAGTTGGTGGCGCAGGGATCAGAAGACCGGCAAACCTCTTTTTATTCCCGATTGGAAGTGGCGAGCCACCAAGAAACCGGGACATCTCTATCTGATCGTCTTCAAGTGGCCCGCTAATGGGAAAATCAGCGTCCCGGCTTTCGCTCAGCGGATCTCGTCAGCCTCCCTGCTGGCCGATCCCTTGGCCAAACTGACCGTGATTCAAAACGAGAAGGGGATCGTGGTTTCCGGACTTCCCTCAAAGGCTCCCGACCCGATCGCCTCGGTCATTGATCTGAAGTACTGACATTTCAGGTCCGGAAAATATCCTTTTAACTAACGTCTTGCTTTACCCAATTCAGTAAGCAACCCCCATCAACCTCCATGAAAACCCCAATCCTCATCGCCTTCCTGGTCCTTGGCCCCGCGCTGGCTACCGCCGGTACGAATGTCCCCGCCGTCACCGCGACGAACTCGGAACCTAGCGCCACCACCCCGACGGTGATGCCAACGCCCCCGCCAGCCTCCGATCCGAATCATCCGCTCTCCTCAGTGCCCGGAGAAACCAAGGAGCAGCGCGATGCCCGCATGGCGTGGTGGCGTGATGCCAAGTTCGGCATGTTCATTCACTGGGGCGTCTACTCGGTGCCTGCCGGCTACTACAAGGGGCAGCCGGTCAAGGGTATCGGGGAATGGATCATGAATAAGGGAAAGATCCCGATGACCGAGTATCAACAGTTCGCCAAGGACTTCACGGCCGATAAGTTCGATGCGTCCCAGTTTGTCGCTACGGCCAAGAACGCAGGCATGAAGTACATCGTGATCACCTCAAAGCATCATGACGGTTTCGCGATGTTCGACACCAAGGTCAATGGATGGAACATCGTTCAGGCGACCCCATTCAAACGCGATCCCCTCAAGGAACTTGCGGAGGAGTGTCGAAAGCAGGGCATCAAGCTAGGCTTCTATTACTCCCAGGCTCAGGACTGGAACAATGGCGGCTCGGCAGCTGGGGGCAAGTGGGACAAAGCCCAGGATCACAATATGGATGACTACGTCGATAAGACGGCGATACCTCAAATCACGGAAATCCTTACAAACTATGGTCCCGATACACCTGCCGTCGTCTGGTGGGATACCCCGATCGATATGAACAAGGAGCGTGCTGCCCGCATTGACGCCGTCATCCAGAAACTCCGTCCCGGTCTCATCCAGAACAACCGTCTTGGCGGCGGCACCAAAGGCGACACCGAGACCCCCGAGCAACGGATCCCCCCCCAGGGATTTCCGGGTAGGGATTGGGAGACATGCATGACACTGAACGGAACCTGGGGTTTCAAAAAGGACGATCACAATTGGAAGTCCACCGAAACAATCATCAGGAACCTTGCTGATATCGCTAGCAAGGGAGGAAACTATCTCCTCAATGTTGGACCCGATTCCCGCGGCGAAATCCCTGCCGAAAGTGTGAAACGCCTCGCGGAGGTTGGTGACTGGATGAAAGTGAATGGTAAGGCCATCTACGGCACGACGGCCACACCCTTTGGCGAGGAACTTGGACAGCCGGTGGAGGGGAAATCAGGTTATGGAACAAAGGTCCTCATCTCCTCGGGCAATCAGTGGCGTGCCACCCAAAAGCCCGGGCACGTTTACTTAATCATCTTCCAGTGGCCAACCGAC
>CAIZIQ010000310.1 GCA_903933015.1 uncultured Spartobacteria bacterium
AGCCTCCGAAACCGGTGGAGGAGAAACCCGAGACGAAGAAGCTCCGCGGCCCGATCATCACCTTCATGGGCCATGTTGATCATGGCAAGACCTCCCTGCTCGACGCTATCCGTCGCGCTAAGGTCGCTTCCGGCGAGGCCGGCGGCATCACCCAGCGCATTGGCGCCTACTCCATTGACTGGAAGGGGCAACCGATCACCTTCATCGATACCCCGGGCCATGCCGCCTTCTCGGCCATGCGCGCGCGCGGTGCCAATGTCACCGACATTGTGGTGCTCGTCGTCGCAGCCGATGACGGCCTGATGCCGCAGACCCTTGAGGCGCTCAGCCATGCCCAGGCCGCGAAGGTCACCATCATGGTCGCCATCAACAAGTGCGACCTGAAGACCGCTAACCCCGACCGCGTGAAGCAGCAGCTTCAGGAAAAGGGTTTGGTTGCCGAGGACTGGGGAGGTGAGACCGTTGTCTGTGAAGTCTCAGCCGCAACAGGCAAGGGAATCGACAACCTGCTCGAGATGATGTCTCTCCAAGCAGAGGTTCTAGAACTCAAGGCCAATCCCGATCAACCCGCCCGCGCCAGCGTGATCGAGGCACAGGTCGAGGCAGGGAGGGGTCCCACCGCCACGGTTATTGTCAATACCGGTACCCTGCGTGTCGGGGACTCCTTTATCTGCGGAAACTACTGGGGCAAGGTCAAGCAGCTCATCAACGAGGATGGGGAGGCTTTCAAGAGCGCCGGCCCGGCAATCCCGGCCAAGGTCCTCGGACTCAGTGGTCTTCCGAATGCCGGCGACGAACTTGTTGTTATGGAGAACGAGCGTTCTGCTCGCCAGCTCAGCGAGGAGCGGCTCGACACCACGCGCAAGGAGAAACTCGCCGCGCCCAAGCGCGCGACACTCGAGAATCTGTTCGCCAACCTCGAGGCCGAGCAAAAGAAGGTTCTCCAGATTGTCCTCAAGGCGGACATGCAGGGATCGTTGGAGGCGATTGTGGGTATGCTCAGCGACATTCCGCAGGAGAAGATCGACCTCAAGATCATCCATTCCGCTGTCGGTCCCATCACAGAGAGTGACGTCCTTCTGGCCAGTGCTTCCGATGCCATCATTATCGGATTTGGTGTCAAAGTGGAGAACAGCGCCAACAACGCCGCCCGCAAGGAAGGTGTCCAGATCAAGCTCTTCAGCATCATCTACGAGCTGGCTGACCAGATGCGCGATGCCATGCAGGGACTTCTTGATCCGGAAGTCCGCGAGGCCATCATCGGTCACGCCGAGGTGAAGCAGCTCTTCGATCTCTCCCGCGGTATGGTCGCGGGAAGTCTTGTCACCGACGGCCGTATCCTGCGTACCGGTCGTGCGCGCGTCCTGCGCCGCCGTCAGGCTGTCTATGACGGAAATCTTTCCACGCTCCGTCGCTTCACCGAGGATGTGAAGGAGGTTCGCGCCGGTCTTGAGTGCGGCATCCGTCTCGGTGATTACTCGGAATACGAGGTTGGTGACATCATAGAGTGCTACTCGCTCGAGAAGGTCGCCCAGACCCTCTGATCCTAAGCCTTCAACGCCACTCGGGGTGCTCGCGGCCCCGGGATATCCAACAATCATGAGTCTCCGTCTTCTTAGAGTGTGCGAGTTGATCAAGCGGGAGCTTGGTACGATTGTTGGCCGTGAGATGAAGTTCGAGGCTCCCCTTGTATCCATCCGGGCGGTCGATATCACCCCTGACCTGAAACAGGCCCATGTGGCCGTCAGTGCCATTGGGACGAAATGGCAGAAGGAACAGGCGATTCAGCAACTCACCGAGAACCGCCAGCATCTCCAGCACGAACTTGCCCGACGGGTGATCCTGAAGTACACGCCGCATCTCCACTTCGACCTCGACGAGTCGATCGAGCGCGGCACTCGTGTTCTCAGCCTGCTCGATGAGATTGAGTCGACGCTGCCTCCGGACGAACCCTCCGGAGGGGAAGATCCAGAAGGTTTGAAGGGATGAAGCCTGCCGCTTTTCCCGAGATCAGGGAGGCTCTTCGGAACCGCCGCCGTATCCTGGTCGCCAGTCATCTTCGGCCCGATGCCGATGCCTACGGCTCAACCATAGCAGCCGCGCTTTGGTTGCGATCCGAGGGGCATGAAGTGACGGTATGGAACACGGACGGAATGCTCGGAAAATTCACCTTTCTGCCCTCTTCCGAGATCGTGACCGCTCCTTCCGAGACGCCCGTCTCCTTTGATGCGGTTCTGTCGCTCGACACCTCGGTGAAGAACCGCCTCGGCACCGTGATCGACGTCATTGCCGGTGACCCGCTCTGGATCTGCATCGACCATCACAAGAGCAATGAGGGATATGCGGATCTGAACCTCATCAACCCTTCGAAGCCGGCCACGGGTGAGATTCTGGCGGAGGCCTTTTTGGCCGAGGAAATCACGATCACGCCCGAGATGGCGGTGAACCTCTTTGCAGCGATTTCCACGGACACCGGATCCTTCCAGTACGAGGGAACGAGTGCCCGAACCTATGAAATTGCCGCCGAACTCATCCGTCGTGGCGTCAATGTCGCCGCGATTTCCCGTTCCCTCTACGAGAATCAACCGAAGCGCCGACTGGAGCTTCTGAGGCACGCCCTGGTGCATGCACGCTTCAGTTGCGACGATCAGGTGGCGAGTTTTGCCCTCTCGCTGGCGGATGTGAAGAAATTCGGCGTCCTTCCCGAGGATAGCGAGGGGATTATCGATAATCTTCGTTCCGTCGAGGGGGTGAAAGCCGCGGCATTCCTGGAGGAGCTTCCCGATGGGAAGGTTCGCCTCAGCCTCCGCTCCAAGGACTCGGGCTTCGATGCCTGTGCTCTCTGCGGGCAATTCGGTGGTGGCGGCCATCCCATGGCCTCCGGGGCACGGATCACAGGATCTCTGGAGGAAGTCGAGGAACGTGTCCTTGAAGCGATCTGTTCCGTGATTAAAAAAGCGTAACGGGCAGCCCGCAGAATTCTTAACAACCGGTATTTCATGAAAAACGACTTTGCCATTGATGGTGTGCTCCCGATCGACAAGGCCTCTGGAATGACTTCCCACGATGTTGTGGCGATCGCCCGCCGGGTTCTGGGGACCAAGAAGATCGGACATTGCGGCACGCTTGACCCCATGGCCACGGGCCTATTACTGCTGACACTCGGACGCGGTACCAAGATCCAGGATCTCCTCATGAGCGAGGACAAGGAGTATGTCGGAACCATGAAGTTGGGTGAGATGACTGATTCCCAGGATGCCGACGGGGAGGTGACGGAGAGCCGTCCCGTTCCCGAATTCACCCATGATCAGTTGGAGTCCGCATTTGCGAAGTACGATGGGGATTTCTATCAGACCCCCCCGATGGTTTCGGCAATCAAGAAAGACGGTGTCGCTCTCTACAAGTTGGCTCGTCAGGGAAAGACCGTGGAGCGCGAACCCCGCTTCGTCCATATCTATGCCCACCAGATCCTTGAGGTGCGTTCCCCCGAGGTTGATTTCCGCGTTGTCTGCAGCAAGGGTTTCTATGTTCGGACCTATGCGTTCGATATTGGCAATGATCTTGGATGCGGCGCTCATCTCAGCGCCCTGCGTCGCACCAAGTCGGGGCGATTTGATGTGGATCAGGGCTTCCCTGCCGCTGATCTGAAGACGGCTTCCCGTGAGGAAATCCTGAGCAAGTTACTGACTCTTCCCCAAGTTTCGCGACTGCGCGGCGCGTGAGTCTTTGGATTTCTGGGTCGGTTCGATTATTGCATCCAAAGCCTAGGATTAATTAGAAACTACTTTAGTTGACTCGCTGAACGGAGACCTCGACCACCATTTTCCGGGTTCCCTTTCCACGGAAGGTACCGCCCACGGGACGAATGTCCGAGTAATCCCTGCCGATGGCCAACTTCACGTAGCGGGTGTCTGTCCCACGACGATGGGTCGGATCATAGGCCTTCCATCCGTAGCCAGGAATGAAGACCTCAATCCATGCATGGCTCGCCTCGATTTCCCCCGGGAGTTTATGCTGATTAAGGAAATATCCGCTGACATACCGTGCAGGAATGTGATGGATGCGGCAGAGGCCGAGCATGAGATGGGCAAAGTCCTGACAGACCCCCTGTTTTTTCTTCACAACCTCGACGGCACGGGTGTTCACATTGGTCGAGCGTGGAGTGTATTTGTAGTTGCGGTGGATGAATTCCCCAATCGCCACGGTGTCTTTCCAGACATCATGGACTCCGTTCGGAAGAGCATCGATGGCCTCACGCCACACATCCGCCTCGAGGGAAACGAATTCCGAACTGTGAAGGAAGTCGAAGTGATGTTCCTTGACCGCGGCACTCTCCAGATCCGCACTGCCGACGGAGGGAATCGCCCCGCGCAAATCGGGCTGGGTCTGGACTACGGAGATAGCCTGCACCTCGAGTGATTCATGGGGCTGAGGGACATCGAAATAGTGGACGCAATTGGTGTAAAAATCGGGATAGTCCCGAACCGGTGTCTCGGGATCGATACGGAAGGAGAATTCCCGGCAATGCTGGAGAGAATCACTGATTGGCTGGAGTCGCGCTTCGTTGAAACTATCCTGAACCGGTCCCTCGTAAGTGTAGCGCGTGAGATGCGAGATCGAGAGGGTAAGTGGCTCGACCCATGCCTCATCTCCCTTCTCAGAGGGCTGTTTCTCGGTCGTCGGAATCATGACTGCTGTTGCTGCATCTGCTGCTGGTGAAGGAGGATCTCTGCCTGAATATCAACCGGCGGATGATACATGTACTCCTGATAGATATGGTCGTCGAGGCGGTCGAGTGTGTTCTGTACCCCTTGGAGAAACTCGTGAAGTCCGTTGTTGAGGATGTCCTCGATCGTGAGAAAATTAAGATCGGAAAGCAGTTTTCCGAAGTTGCGTTCCTCCTGGCTGCGGTATTCCCTGCGCTCCTTGCCGCTGAGACGGTGGAGCTCCTCGTCGATTCGCTGCATGCAGGCATAGATCGAACGGGGGAATGTCTGTGAGAAGATCAGGAATTCCGCGACCTTCTTGGGCAGGATATCCTCCACATGGAAGCGTCGGTAGGCTTCGAGCGCGCTGGCGGATCGCAGGATCGCCTGCCACTGGGCTGCATCAACGGCGCCTCCCACATCGGCGACGCTGGGTAGCAGGATGTGGTACTTGATATCGAGGATGCGCGTGGTCTTGTCCGCCCTTTCCAGGAACTTTCCGATGTTGATGAATTCATACCCCTCGCTTCGGGTGAAGGTCGAGGCGGTGAGTCCCTGGAAGAGATGGGAGTATTTTTTGATCTGCTCGAAGAACTCATGGGCTCCCGACATCCAGACCTCACGCGCGTTCTTTGACTTTAGGAAGAGGTAGCACTCGTTGATTGCCTCGAACATTTCCAATGATAT
>CAIZIQ010000311.1 GCA_903933015.1 uncultured Spartobacteria bacterium
GGAAAAGCAGGATCAGATTAGCGTCACCGAGATGCTTTTTAGCCTCAGGCAGGAGAGGCGACTTCGGATTGTTGTTGATCCAGATGGTCCATCCATCGTGCACTTCGGCTATTCTCCCGGCTGACTGAAGATTTTTAAGACGCTGGAATTCGGGCAATCCGGGATCAGGAGTTGCCGTGGGGGAGGGAGCCGCTGCGTCGACAGCTTTCTCACGTTTCTCGATTCTGCCGGGCTTGATGAAGAGTTCGTATCCGAAGTAACCGGCTGATCCGAAGATGATCAGGCCTAGAAAAAGCAGCGTGAGGAATTTGAATGTTCTCATGAGTTTAAAGCAGGCCGCGTCGTTTCCATTCAGCCAGATTGCCTGCCGCTGAACGCTGGATCAGATCCATGGTGAACTTCATGAGGCAGACCTCCCAAGCGTCGTCGATACCTTCGATGAGGGTATCCATAGGATCATCATCCCGACGGATTTCCTGTTCAAGACGTTCGAGAATTTCCTCCTTTGGTCCGCGGAGCAGGTTTTCCGAAAGATCGGTTTTTTTAAGTGAAAATCCATACCGGAGGATATGAAAATCCCGCTGATCCTCCATCCATCCTGCAAAGTCACGGGCCCTTTCCCCGAAGCCTTCCAAAAGGAGTTTGCTGACATACTGGGGGGCCAGGATTCTCGGGCGCTCCGCATGGATCATCCCTTTGCGGAGGCGGATAGTACCGATTTCATCCATCGGCTCCGTCACTAGGCGGAAACGAAAGCTTGTTTGCCCATAGGTCTCGATGGCGTTGCCGGGGGCAACCAGCACACGCGTGTTTTCCATCGCGTAGTTAAAGTCATCAGCCTTGATCATCAGAGAGGACACATAATAGTGCGAACCCGCCCAAAAGGTCAATTGGACCTAGGGATTCCACAGGGAAAGCCCCATTTGACACGTTCCAAATTTCCGGTATCCATGATGCGATGAAACGATTCGCCCCTTTCCTAATTCTGCCCCTTCTTCTGCTAGGTGGTTGCGCCGAGATGAATCAGCGCACCGTCTATGACAATCCGGCCTACAAACCGAAGGATCCCTCGAAAGTCGTGGTGAAGGTCTCGCTTTCGAAGCAGATGGTCTATGTCATGGAGGGCAATAAGCCGCTCCTGGTTACTGCCTGTTGTGTGGGCGTCCCGGCTCATCCGACCCCAAAGGGTAACTTCTGCGTTCAGAGCAAAAACCGGAACAAACGCTCCGGAGAATACGGCTTTGCCGTCCTCCGCGATGCCATCGTGCCGTGCGAAGTCTCGAAGGCCAACGGACACTATGTCGGCTATCCGATGCCTTACTGGGTTGAGTTCGCCCCTGGCTACGGATTCCATCAAGGATGGGTCTGGCCAATTCCCAAGAGCCACGGTTGCATCCGTATCCATGCCAATGATGCGGGGAAGTTCTTCGTCCTGGTTCACGAGGGGACTCCGGTCAAGATTGCCGATTCGCAGAACGAGGATGCAACCCTCGGCGCGACCCACAAGCGTCCCCAAGATTACAACGATCCTGATCTTCCCTCTACCATCCTGACTGCCCAGAAGTATTTCGAGCAGCTGAAGCCTGAGTTCCTCCAGTAAGGGTTTAGGATTGAGCAATCCTCCCATTCCCGTTCCTGCTTCCAAGGTAAACCTCCGGACCCCGGAGGTCATGGCACGTGTTCAGGAGCAGGTAGAGCACCACTACCACAGTTCCCTCGTGGAGAGGGTGAGGGGTGAAGGATCCGTCCTTGTGACGGGGAATACCACCATCCGTCTCGCGAAGCAGTTTGGTTTCTGTTATGGCGTCGAGCGGGCCATCGATCTTGCCTATGCGGCCCGCAAGGTCTTTCCCGAGGCCCGCCTCTTCCTGATCGGGGAGATCATTCATAATCCCGAGGTGAACGCCCAGATCGCCGCGCTCGGAATCCGTAATCTCCTCGACGCTTCCGGTCGCCCTCATGTCGAGGATCTTGGTTCCGAAGATGTCGTGATTGTCCCGGCCTTCGGGGCCACTGTTGCACTGATCGAGGAGATCAAACAGCACGGTTGCCGTATTGTCGATACCACCTGCGGCGACGTCATGAGTGTCTGGAAGAGGGTCCGGCAGAACGCCAGCGAGGAGGTCACCTCCATCATCCATGGGAAAGCCTCCCACGAAGAGACCCGGGCAACCGCCTCCCGTGCACTTGGAAAAGGTAACGGCCATTACCTTGTGGTGCTGAACATCGAGGAGACCGAACGAGTCTGTGACTATATTCTCGGGAAAGGGACTCGGGAGGAATTTTTCCGTGATTTTGCAGGCCGATTCTCCGAGGGATTTGATCCTGACCTTCATCTCCAACGGATCGGTGTGGCCAACCAGACCACGATGCTGCGTGAGGAGACCGAGACCGTTCAGAGGAAGCTTAGGGAGGCTTTGACCGCCCGTGACGACAGTGATGACAACTTTCGCCTTTTTGACACCATCTGCGGAGCGACTCAGGAGCGACAGGATGCACTCAAGGAACTGCTTGGCCGCCCGTTGGATCTTCTGCTTGTCGTGGGTGGGTACAATAGTTCCAATACCACCCACCTTGCCGAGATGGGGGAGCAGAAAGTCCCGACCTATTTCATTCGCAACCACGGGTGTCTCGAAACTCCCGGGTTGATTCGTCACTTTGATCTTCACTTAAAAGAAGAAACTTCCAGCCAACTCCCCTGGCTTCCTGAGATAGGTCAGCAGGCCCAGATAGGGATCACAGCCGGTGCCTCCTGTCCGAACAACCTGATTGAGGAAGTTATCCTGAGAGTTCTGGCGCTCCGTGGAGAAACCCTTCCGGTTGCCTGAATAGAAGAAAGTCTCGCGCAGAGGGGCAGAGGGGCGGAGAATGATGACGCAAGCAGCTTGGTGCTGAGCAAACAAGCAACAGACCTCTCCCATGATTGTAAGTGCCGCCCAGATGAAAGCCGCCGAGGAAACAGCCTTTGCCTCCGGGGCCACACCCTCCGGGCTCATGGAGATTGCAGGTAAGGGAATTGCCAAGTGCATCGGGGAGTTTTTTCCAAATCCCGGAACCGTTGTCCTCTTCTGCGGCAAGGGTCACAACGGAGGCGATGGTCTTGTTGCCGCGAGATATCTTATCGAACACGGCTGGAGAGTTCTGATCCGGTTGGCATCATCCCGACAGGAGATGGCCAAACTCACACAGCAGAATCTTGATGCTCTTGAGGGAGCCACGCTTGTCGATTCTGTGCCTACGATTGCCAGTCAACAACTTCTACTCCTCGATGGGTTGCTTGGCATCGGTTCCACAGGAACCCCTCGTGGAGTGGTAGCTGATCTCATTCATGAGATGAATCAACTCCGCACCCGAGAGGGAGGATTCACGGTGGCGATAGATCTGCCGTCAGGTCTTGATGGCACCACTGGAGTGCATGAGGGAGCCTGTGTTCAGGCTGATCTCACGGTCACGATCGGGGCTGTGAAGACCGGCTTGGTTACCGATACGGCGACAGCGATGGTTGGCCGTCTGGCCTTGGTGCCCCTTCCCGGGCTCTCATTTTCACTGGCTGATCCCTCCTCGATCTCCATCCCACGAATGCTCAGGGCGTTGCTTCCCACCAGGGATTTTGACTCCTACAAGGGAACCTATGGTCGCATCGGCATCCTTGCCGGATCATCAGGATTTTTTGGAGCTGCCAAACTCTGCTCCTCTGCCGCCGTTCATGCCGGAGGAGGACTTGTAACCCTCTACGCGACACCCGAGTCCCATGACCTGCTTTCAGGAACCTGTATTCCCGAGGTGATGGTCCAGCGTGTCGAATCGTATCAAGATGTCCTTCAGGAAAAAAACGATGTTCTGGCACTAGGACCGGGACTCGGCAGGGAGCATGATGCAGATCTCCGCAAGATCATTACCCAAGCAACGATACCCTGCGTGATCGATGCCGATGCATTGAATGCCACGTCGGCTGAGGTTTCTCTCCTTGCAAACTGTGAGGGGCACCGACTTATCACCCCCCATCGGGGTGAAATGGAACGCCTCAATCCCCAAGCGGGTCGTAACCGCCTCACATGGGCGAAGGAGTTTGTGGAAAAGTATCCGGTGACACTCCTGCTGAAGGGATCCCGAACAATCATCACGCAGCGGGATTTTCCCCCTGCCTATAACAGCACGGGTAATCCCGGTATGGGCACCGGTGGCATGGGTGATGTCCTGACCGGAGTCTGCAGTGCGTTGATCGGTGGGGGGCATTCGACACGTCATGCCGCGATGCTGGGAGCGTGGCTTTGTGGACGAGCAGCGGAGATAGCGATCTTCAATGGAAACGATTCTCAGGAATCCCTTACGGCCTCTTCAGTGATCGCTCACCTGGGAGAAGCATTCCAATCCCTGAGACGTGGTGATTATTGACCGATACAGAAAATAAATCAGGTAAATGGATTCAGAGAATTTGAACCATGAAGTTCATCAAGTGGAGGCAGCAAAGGATTGATGCCCACTGCTGATTTTTTGTTTTCCACTCTCTTCCTGAACTTCCGAGTTCTGTATTAACCCTTAAGTTCCTTCAGGGCTTTCAGAATGATGACGGCGTGTTCTGCCGGTTTTACTTTCGGGAAGATCGCCGCGATTTTTCCCTTTGAGTCGATTACAAAGGTCGTGCGCTCGGTTCCCATGTACTTCTTTCCGTACATCGACTTCTCTACCCAGACCCCGTAGGCCTCGACGATCGACTTATCGGTATCACTGAGAAGAGGGAATGGAAGGTCGAACTTGGAGATGAACTTCTCATGGGACTTCGCGGAGTCGATGCTCACGCCGAAAAGGGCAGCTCCGGAACCCTTGATTGCATTCCAGGATTCACGAATCCCGCAGGCTTGGGTCGTGCAGCCCGGCGTGTCGTCCTTGGGGTAAAAATAGAGGATCACGGGGGTACCCTTCAGATCGGAAAGATTCAGGGGGGTTCCCTTCCCATAATCTCCGCCTACGGCTGTCGTTGTGAAAGAGGGAGCTTTATCGCCCGCTTGGAGTATACTCATGCTTGGTTAAAGGTTTATTTTTTTGGTTGTGGTGTAATTGGCGGTAGAAAGCGGATGCGCCGGTCGTCTCTGGGAATACGAATCGTGAAGAGGACTCCTTTGCCCGCGGCGCTCTTCAGGTCGATCTCCCCGCCATGGGCACGCACGATGCGCTGTACCACAAGGAGCCCCAGGCCGCTTCCGTCCTTCTTCGTTGTGAAGTAGGGTTGGAAGACTTTGTCGGCTACCTTTGGGTCGATCCCACCGCCGTTATCTCCGATACTGACCCAGATATGGGTGTCATCAGTGCCGGTGACGACCCTCAGGTGGCCCTTGCTCTCCATGGCCTGAAAGCTGTTCCTGATCACATTGTAGATAGCCTGCCGGATCTGGTTCCTATCGACGGTGACAGGCGGGAGGTTCTTCCCGGGGAAGAATTCGACAGTGATACCGCGATCCTCGATCTCGGTCTTGAGAAAGTTGACACTTTCCAGGATCAGGGAATTAAAATCCGAAGGCTCTGCCTCAGGAGGTGTCGGCCGGACGGCCTTAAGGAACTTGCTGATGATCTGGTCGAGTCTTGCAACCTCTCCTCGTGCAATCGAAAGGGATTTTTGCAGATCTGTTTCCTCAGCAAAGCCCTTGGGTCCGTTTTTTAGCTTTCGTGCGATAAGTTGGAGTTGAATATCAAGCGAATTGAGGGGATTTCCGATCTCATGGGCCACCCCCGCTGCCAGCAGGGTGACAGCAGAAAATCGCTCACTCTCGATTGTTTCCTGAGTTTCGCGGCGTTCCTCGGTAATGTCGCGGAGAATGATCGCGCGTCCCACCAACTCCCTGCGGGCGGCGTCGCTCTCATCGCTCATGAGTGGCGTGACGTAGAAGTTAAGGAATCGTCGTTCGGGATAGAAAACCTCAAGATCCCGACTCATGACATCTCCGGAGGCCGCGACTGCATGCAGATCAAGTCCAGGGATAGCCTCTCCGAGATTCCTTCCTATATTCCCGGCCCCATCCATTCCAAAGAAAGAGCAGGCCGCCTTGTTCAGGTAGATGATGTGATCTTGGGGATCGGTGACAATGACACCTTCGAGGATCGCGTTGAAGATCGTCTCGAGGAACCCCTTTTCCTCGGAGAGAATTTGCAGGTAATGGCCGACATCAGCCGGTTCGACATGACGGATCCTTTCGACAAGCTTGTCGATGAATCCCCTGTTCATGATCCGAGGAGTTCCTCCAGTTCGGCAACCCGACGCTCAAAGAGGTCTAGGGCTGCGTTTACCGGGGCAGGCGAGTTCATGTCAACACCCGCCTCCGAAAGGGTCTCGATCGGGAAACGGCTGCCGCCGCTCTTCAGGAAGCCGAAATAGCGTTCGGTCTGGCCTGTCCGAAGCACTTGAGTCGCCAGGGTGCTCGCCGCGGAAATTCCGGTGGCGTACTTATAGACATAGAATGCGCTATAGAAATGAGGAATACGCAGGCACTCCAGTTCCAGATCCTCATCAATGACAACACCGCTGCCGAAATACAAATCAAGGAGACCTCTGTACATCTTGCGGAAGCTCTCAAGTGTCAGCGCTGCCCCCGATTCCTCGGCGGCATGGGTCATCTTCTCAAACTCAGCGAACATTGTCTGTCGGAAGAGGGTCCCGCGCAGGTCATCGATCTGCCTGTTAATCAGATAGGCGCGCATGGCACAATCCCTGGTTTCGGCGAGCAAATGCTCGGTTAGCAGGATCTCATTGAACGTTGATGCCACCTCGGCAAGAAAGATCGGATAATGGTAGTTCTGGAAGCTCTGTGCTTGCCGGGAGTACCAGGTGTGCATCGAGTGACCCGCCTCATGAGCAAGCGTATAGATGTCAGAGAAGACATCCGGCTTGTAGTTCATGAGGATGTAGGGAGGCCCCTGATAGGTTCCGTAGGAGAAGGCTCCGCTTCGTTTTCCCTTGTTCTCGTAACGGTCGCACCAACGTTCGTGGCGCAGTCCCCGGCCAAGTGTTTCAATGTACTCGGGGCCAAGAGGGGTCAACGAGGTGAGCACCATCTCGATCGCATCGTCGAAGGATACATCGCTCTGTACCGCCGACACCATCGGGGCATAGGTGTCGTAGACATGGAGGTCCGGCAGATTAAAAACCCGCTGGCGCAGACCGTAGTAGCGGTGCAGCACAGGAAGCCTTGAGCGGATTGCCGAGATGAGGTTGTTGTAGACCGTGACAGGAACATTGTCCGAGAAGAGAGAGGCTTCCAGCGCCGAGGGATAGTTGCGAGACTTGGCGAGGAAGACATCGGCTTTCACGGAATTGCTCAGCGAACTGGCAAGGGTGTATCGGTGGGCAGCGAATTCGGCGTAGAACTTTTCGAAAGCAGTCCTGCGTACCTCGCGGTCGGGACGCTGAAGCAGTGAGGAAAAACTGCTTTGCGTCAGCTCAATCTCCCTGCCTCGGTCGTCGAGGATGGTACCGAAGGTCATGTCGACATTCGTCAGTTGGGAAAATGTCTCATGGTGTCCCCCGATCGCCGGCATCGCGAGGGAAAGGATCCGCTCCTCGCTGTTGCTCAGGATGTGCGGTTTCAGGCGGCGGAGGCGCTGTAGCGGAATCTGCCATTCGGCGAGTGCGGGATCTGAGAGGAAGCTGCTGAAGGTGTTGTCTTGGATCTCCTGGATTTCGGGAGCCACCCAGGAACAGGCTTCGCTGATCTTGGAGCAGAGTGAGGAGAGTCTCCCATCCCGGTCTAGCGAAGCGGCATGGGAACTGTCCTCGGAAAGCCTGAGCCCCGCGTACTGGGCGAGTCGTTCGGTCGAACGATCCAGGGATTTTTCAAATTCCATGACCGTTGCCAGGTTGGCAGCACTCTTGCCGAGAGTTCCTCTGAATGAGCTGATGCCCTCGTAGCGTCCCGCCAGATCTGAAAACTCCGCTTCCCAGGCCGCGTCATCTGGAAAGATCGGCGAGAGATCCCAAGTATCGGCCTTATGTACTTCGATACGGTTCTTCAGTGCCGAAGCAGGAGTTTCCCCGGAGAGATCGGCGATCCTCGAGATATGACGGACCGAATTCTTCCGGAGCATCTCGATATTACTTCTGTGCTTTGCCCTGCGAAGCTACAGCGTGCATCGCCGCAGCGATAGCTTCCTGATCGCCGAGGTAGTAGTGGCGGATCGGTTTCAGGGTGTCATCGAGTTCATAGATGAGGGGAACACCGGTCGGGATGTTCAATGCCAGCACTTCCTCCTCGCTCAGGTTGTCGAAATACTTGACCAGTGCCCGCAGAGTATTCCCATGGGCAGTCACTACGACCTTCTCTCCGCGCTTCACAGCCGGGGCTATCTCGTTGTGCCAGTAAGGAAGGACACGGTCGACGGTATCCTTGAGGCACTCGGTGAGAGGGAGTTCCGAATCCGCGATGCCCTTGTAACGCGGATCATGGCCGGGAAAACGCTCGTCGGTTTTCTCGAGCGCCGGTGGAGGGACATCATAGCTGCGGCGCCAGATCAGGACCTGCTCGTCGCCGAACTTCGCGGCGGTTTCGGCCTTGTTCAGTCCCTGTAAGGAGCCGTAATGACGCTCATTCAGGCGCCAAGAGCGCTCCACTGGGATCCACAACTCATCCAGTTCGTCCAGGATGATCCAGAGCGTGCGGAGAGCGCGCTTCAGTACGGAGACAAAGGCCCGGTCGAAGGTATACCCTTCCTTCCTCAACAACTCGCCTGCGGCTTTGGCCTCGCCGAGTCCTTTCTCATTCAGGTCGACATCGGTCCAACCGGTGAATCGATTTTCACGGTTCCAAGTGCTTTCGCCATGACGGATGAGGACAAGTTTGTGCATAATTTTTGATCATAGGGGAGGGGATGGAGGATGAAAATCGGAAATTTTTCCAAGGAATTCGAATCGTGTTCGCCTTGGAAAATCAGACATGCCTTGCTGAGGAAGGATCAACGAGGACTTTTTCGGAACTGTCGCTGTCTTCTTGGAGCATTGGGTACTGTTTCATTTATGATGCGTTTCTCCTTTTCACGTTGGGATTTCGTCTTTTCACTTCAATGTCGCCATGTTCCCCGGCATCCGCAGAAGTCTTAGATTTTGCTTACTCCTCCGAGTGGCCGCTTTTCTGATGCCGATGTATTCTGTGGCATTGCTTTGTGCGCAAGGGGTTCCGACGGTTCAACAGAATGAGTTTCGCTCGCAATGGGTTGGGGAACAGGTTGATCAGATCCCTCTCGGTGGAACGATCACTCCGCTCAATGGTCTAGGCGCCCTAGTCGGCTCGTTGCAGACTCCGGACGAAGTGCAGCGCGAGGTGGATGCCTCACTTGCGGGTGTGCAGGCCAAGTCACCTTTCTCTTTCAAACCAGCCCTGGGGCTGGGGTGGCAGATTTCCAATCAAGGGGAGCAAACAACTAGCGGCTCCGGTACGAATACCGCGACCAGCTATGGCACGGCGAACAGTCCATTTATCGCTCCATCCATGGCTATTCTCTACGATAGGGATCACGGTCCATGGGCTGTTTCGGCCGGCTATTCGATCGGTTACAAGTACTTTTCCAATCAAAACTATGTGGCGAATGGGACGGGTTCCGAGCGCAATCCACTTTCCCAGACGGCGCTCTTCAAGGCTGCGCTGGAGATGAGTCGATACATCATCAGTTTCCTGGTCACGGCCTCCTCTGGGACCGGCTACGACACCACCTCGGCCTCGTTTAACAAACAGACATCCGTGGCGGCGAACGGGGAGGCAAAGTATCTTCTTTCCGAGTACTCTGCCATCGATGCAAAGGCCGGATACTCATTGGTGAACTCATCAGGTTCGATTGCGACGCCGAATAACTACACGAGCACGCTCTTCAGCAGTCTTGCCTCTGTTTACGACCTTTCCGACAAGACTCACCTCAGCGCCATCTTTGGGGCTGGCCAGACTGCCCAGTCCCTTCAGGGCGGGACTCAGGCGGTCGGCAACTCATCGCTTCCTAATAACGAGACGGCGTCCAGAAACTACGCGCAGGTCTTGGGAAAAGTGAAGTATGACTTCTCGAGCAAGGTGGCCTTTGACGCCAGTCTCGGTGCCCGCTATGTCACGGCTTCCAATATAACCAACGCCATTGATACAGGCCTGAAACCGGCATGGGCTCTGGGACTCTCGTATTCGCCCACGGCAAAGACATCGATTGCCTTCAGTGCCGGAGAACAGGGCTCGGACATCGTTCCTGAAATCAATCTTCTACTGAACTGGCAACCAAGGCAGAAGACCCAGCTCTCCATTGGAGTTTCCCAGAGCGAATCTTTTGCAAACTCCCTCTCAGCCCAGTACCTAATCACTCGTGGCATACTTGGAACCATCAACCAGCAGCTCTTTTCTTCGGTATCCTGCGTGTTGACAGGGGGGTACACTGCCCAGCAGTACACCCAACTCTCCGGAAACAGTTCAAGTAGCACCAGCAACAGTTCTCAACTCCCGAGCAATTACTATGTGGGCACGTTTTCCGTGATCTGGAAGATCCGTGATTGGGTCAATCTGGCCAACACGCTCTACTACAATACTGGTCAGGCCACCAGAAATGCCAATAATACGACAACCACAACTCCCCAAGCCTACTACACGATTAGTCTTAATTTCGCGCTGTAGTTTCCTGTTCAGAAGTTTATAATAAGGAATGGTCGATTCTCCCCCCAGTCTCAACAGAGGTTTCCGTTTTCCGGGTCAGCAAGTCATTCTGACATTGTTGCTAACATCATTTCTTGTCCTGCCTAGTCATTCTTTTGCACAGAGTCAAGCCGTGGCACCCCAGGTGAACAACCCCGAGTCGCCCGCAATAACAGTCTCCAAGACTGCGGAGACCCAGGCGGATGCACAAGGTGCTGCGGCTGTCATGAGCATGAGTGCTCCGGGCGGAGTCGGCGGGACATCATCACCATCTTCGATGTCGGCGGCAAACGGAGATTACATTCTCAGGCCGGGTGATGTGGTTGAGATGATTGTTTACCGTGAACCGGATCTCAGTATTCGCTCAAAAATCGGCAAGGATGGTCAGGTTCAGATGCCGTTGTTGGGTGAGATCAAGATTGCCGGTATGTCCGTCCGGAATGCCACCAAACTTGTTCACGACAGATACAACGCCGATTACCTTGTCGATCCTCAGATTTATCTGAACATTGCTGCCTATAATACGAACAAATTCACGATCATCGGTCAGGTTGGAAAGCCCGGCACGTATGAATTTTCGGGGAGCGAGCCCCTTGGAATGCTGGAGGCAATAGGAATGGCCGGTGGGTTCACCAGGATTGCCGACCGAGGCCATGTCACTGTGAAACGCCGTGATGGGGACAAGGTCCGCACACTCAAGGTCAATGCGAAGAAGTTGGCCGACTCGGGAGTTGATCGTTTTGAAATCCAGACGGGTGATGTGATCGACATCGGGGAGAGTTGGTACTGAAACCCGGGAACCCCAGAACCAGAGGCCTATTATCAAAATGAATCCCTCCGTTACCCCAGCAACCGTCACTCATCATCCGCATCAGGCGGAGGGTGGTTTTGACTGGCGCGAATACTACTACGCCATCAAATCCAGGGCTTGGATCGTTGTCCTCTGCGTCACGTTGTTCACCTTTTGGGGAATTTTCAAGGCAGCCACCCTGCATGGTCAGTACAGCGCCACATCAGTGCTTTTCATCGAGCAGGTGAAAAGCAAGGTCTTCAATCAGAAGGTCGAGGAAGTGCGGGATGATCAGATCAGGTCCATGGACATGATCAATACCCTGGTGGATCTGCTCCGCAGTTATAAGTTTGCCCTCCGCGTGGTGAACAGGCTGAAGCTGACGCAGGATCGGGAGTTTCTCTCCGCCGCCGGATTCTACGGAGGTGATGTGTCGCCGGAGAGAGCAGCGAGTGTTCTGGCCCGGATGGTCAAGCCGAGCTATCGCCTAAATACCCGCCTCATCGACATTTCCGTGACAACCAGGAATCCGCAGGTATCCGTCAAACTCGCGAATGCCTATGCCGAGGAGTACCTCCATTACATTCGCGACCAGGAGAGCTCCGCATCACGATATGCCAGCACATTCCTCATGGATGAGTCGGAACGTCTCAGGAAGAAGATGAAGGTCTCGGAAGAGGCGATGCAGAGTTTCCGTGAACGCGAGCGAGCAGCTTCCATTGAGTCGATGCTCACGGAAGCCCAGACCCAGATCACCCAGCTCTCCACGCGGCAGAATCAGCTTCAGTCAAAGCTTACCCAAATCAATAGTGATCTTGAGGTTGCCAAGAGGGACAAGGGAGACTCGCAGGCTCTCCTTCGTCTGCCGAGTGTCGCCGGCGAACCTAAGGTGGCCGCGCTAGTGACACAGCTTGATTCTCTCAGGGGGCAACTGATTCTTATCAAGCAGCGTTATCGCGCGAAGCATCCGCTCTATATCAATGTCACCACCCAGATCCAGATCGCTAGCGATGAACTGACCAAGGAACTCACGGATGTGGTCGGCCTTTTGGAATCCATTAAACTTAACCTTGAGGCTCAGGAGACGGCAACCAAGGTGGAGAGAGAGGCCTCCGAGAAGCGACTCCTAGAAGTCACCAGCAAATCGATCGAATACAATGATCTGAAGAGGGAGCTCGAGAGTGACAGCGCCCTTTATGATGCTGTCTTGGGACGCATTAAGGAGGTGGACGTCACCAAGGAGCTCTCGGATTCTCCAGTGCAGCTTCAGGAAGAAGCCACAGGTGCTGTCTCGGTCGGGGGGAGCCCCATTAAGATTCTCTTACAGGCGATCTTTCTTGGCTTGGCTGTCGGCTTGGGACTGACGATCGGCCTCCATAAGCTTGATACCAGTTTCAAGACGGTGGATCAGGTCGAAGGGTCCACCGGCCTCAGTGTGGTTGCTGCAATCCCCCAGATCGGAGGTGCATCGACCAGCAAGATGGGGCTCTTTTCCAAGCAGCAGTTCCTTGAGATCAGTGAGGCATTCAAGGGAGCCTTAGTCATCCTCCGAGACAAGTCGCTTCCGATCGAGAAGAGATTGACGCAGATTCATGACCTCCTACGCCCCTCCCTGGCTATGTTGGGAAATCCCAATGTCGGTAGCGGGCTTCCCCGTGGCAGCGAACTTGTGGTCAAGGATGACCGCAGTGGACTCGTCGCCGAGGCATTCCGTTCACTTCGTGCCTCCGTGGCCATGAACACCCATTCGGAGAATCAGCGTACCTTCCTGCTGACCAGTGCGGTTCCCTCAGAGGGAAAATCCTTCTGCAGCGCTAACTTCTCTGCAACCTTGGCACAGCAGGGGCTCAAGACACTCCTGATTGATTCAGATCTCCGGAAGCCGACGATCTCCAAGATCTTTTTCGGGATGCATCGCAAACCTGGTCTCTCAGAGGTACTCCTCGGGAAAGTTTCACTTGCCGATGCCGCGAATCCATCAGGTATCGAGGGCCTTTCCGTGCTTACTGCTGGAGGTCGTGCTTCCAACCCCTCCGAGTTGCTTGCCGGACAGCCGTTCCGTGACCTGATTACCCAGGCTTTGATGACCTATGATCGCGTCGTCATTGACTCCGCTCCAGTTCTGGCTGTGAGTGACACCTTTCTGATTGCCCCTTCGGTGGAGGTGCTTTGCTTGGTAGTCCGCTCTTTCATGACGCCGCGCCGTGTGATCACACGTGCTATCAAGGGGTTGAGTGAGGTTCATGTGAAGCCGGTCGGCATTGTTTTTAACTGCCTCCCCGACGGCGGGGGTGCCTATTACTATTCCGGAAAATACTACGGCTCCTACGGAGGCAAGGGAGTCTATGGAAGTTGACGGAATAGAGGGTGCTTAAGCCACCGTGACTGCATCGCCCCGATGCATCAGATCAAAAGACCATTCCCCCCAGGTCATCATTCCGCCAACCGCGGAATTTCGGCCAAGTGCGGCAGCATGGATTGCTTTAAAACCTGACTGCCGGGGAGCCTTTTTAACTTTCGCTTTTTAACTTTCACTTTTAGCCTTTCCTCTTTCCTTATGCGTATATTGATCACTGGCGGAGCCGGATTCCTCGGTTCCCATCTCTGCGACCGCCTCATCGAACAGGGCAATGAAGTCATCTGTCTCGATAACTTCTTCACTGGTCGGAAATCCAATATCCAACATCTCGTTGGTAATCCCCGTTTTGAACTCGTGCGCCACGATGTCATCGACCCTTTCAAGTTTGAGGTCGACCGTATCTATAATCTCGCATGCCCTGCCTCGCCTCCACACTACCAATATAATCCCATCAAGACGATGAAGACCTCGGTACTCGGGGCCATCAATTGCCTTGGCCTTGCCAAGAGGGTGAAAGCACGAGTCTTCCAGGCTTCCACCTCAGAGGTCTACGGCGATCCCGATGTCCATCCGCAGCCCGAGGGATACTGGGGCCATGTGAATCCCATTGGACTTCGTTCCTGCTACGACGAGGGGAAGCGCGCCGCCGAGACTCTCTTCTTCGACTATCACCGTGAAAATGGTGTCGATATCCGCGTCATCCGCATCTTCAACACCTACGGACCACGGATGCTTCCCGATGACGGCCGCGTCGTTTCGAATTTTATTGTCCAGGCCCTTCAGGGACAAGATCTCACTGTGTATGGTGAGGGCTCCCAGACCCGCTCCTTCTGCTATGTCGACGATCTTGTGGACGGCTTCATGCGTTTTATGGAGCAGGAGAAAATTGTCGGTCCAATGAACCTCGGTAACCCCGGTGAATTTACCATGCTTCAGTTGGCAGAACTCGTTCTTAAGAAAGTAGGGGGAAAATCCAAGATCACGCACCTACCGCTACCTTCCGATGATCCGAAGCAGCGCCGGCCCGACATCTCCCTCGCTAAGGAAAACCTCGGCTGGGAGCCCAAGATCCCTCTTGAACAGGGTATTGAGAGGACGATTGCGTACTTCAAGACTGCTCTCTCCAAGTGATTTTCGTTCTTTGATTCAGTAAACATCAGGTTTTCAGCTCTTACATTTTATCTATCCTTTTATGTCCAACTCGTCCCTTTCCATCTGCTGTCTGGGTGCCGGTTATGTCGGTGGTCCCACCATGGCCATGATCGCGGCAAAGTGTCCTGATATCTGCGTTACCGTCACCGACCCCAACGAAAAGCGCATTGCCGCCTGGAACAGCGATACTCTTCCTGTCTATGAGCCTGGTCTCCAACAGGTTGTCGAGTCAGCCCGTGGAAGAAATCTCTTTTTCTCGACCGATGTCCGTAAGGCAATACGCGAAGCCGACATTATCTTTGTAAGTGTCGGCACCCCGACCAAGACCTATGGAATCGGTGCCGGGCGTGCGGCAGATCTGAAGTACATCGAGTCTGCCGCCCGCATGATTGCGGAGGAGTCCGATGGGCCGAAAATCATCGTGGAGAAGAGCACGATCCCCGTGAAGACCGCGGAGGCCATGCTCACCATCCTCCGCTCCAACTCAAAGAAGGGTACCTTCCAGGTACTCTCCAACCCTGAATTCCTTGCCGAGGGCACGGCAATCGAAGATCTCGAGAATCCCGACCGCGTTCTGATCGGTGGTGAGCAGACCCCAGAGGGATTGGCTGCCATCGAGAAGGTTGCCTCCATCTATGCCCGCTGGATCCCGAGGGAGAATATCCTCACCACAAACCTCTGGTCATCTGAGCTTTCCAAGCTTGTGGCAAATGCTTTCCTTGCCCAGCGAATCTCATCAATAAACTCCATATCCGCTCTCTGTGAGGCTACCGGTGCAGATGTTGATGAGGTCGCCCGCGCGATTGGCAAGGACTCCCGGATTGGTCCCAAGTTCCTCAAGGCATCCGTCGGTTACGGTGGCTCCTGCTTCCAGAAGGACATTCTCAACCTCACCTACCTCTGTCAGCACTTCGGACTTCCCGAGGTTGCCGCGTATTGGGAGAGCGTCGTTAAGATCAACGACTGGCAGAAGTCCCGCTTCAGCGGGCGGATCGTCAGTGATCTCTTCAATACCGTCAACGGCAAGCATATTGGTATTCTTGGGTTCGCTTTTAAGAAAGACACCAATGACACCCGTGAGACCGCTGCGATTGCTGTCTGCCGTGATCTTCTTGCCGAAGGTGCAAAGGTCTATGTCTACGACCCTCAAGTCAGCGAGGAGCAGATCCGCGCGGATGTCCTGGGAGCCGTGGCCAATCCGAATCTCGTCGTTGTGAAGAGTTCCATGGAGGCCTGTAATGGCGCCCATGCCGTAGCTGTTCTCACCGAGTGGGATGAGTTCAAGGACCTCGACTTCCGGAAGATCCACGACGGGATGTTCAAGCCCGCATTCCTCTTTGACGGACGCAACATCCTTCCACACGCAAAGCTCAAGGAAATCGGATTTCGCGTCTTTGCGATCGGGAAGACCGTGTAGTCTTTCTATTGAGCCAACGTGTTACTTATTAGAGGCGATCTCCCCCCAAAAAACAAATGAGCAAAAAGCTTCTTATTACAGGATCCTCAGGGCTGATCGGCTCCGAGGTGTGTCAATACTTTGCCAAGGAACTTGGTTATGACATTCACGGAGTCGATAACAACCAGCGTGCCGTTTTCTTTGGTCCCCAAGGTGATACCCGCTGGAACCAGCATCGGCTCGAAAGCGATCTCAAAGGATTCGTTCACCACGAACTCGACATCCGTGATCGTCAGGGTGTTATTGAGTTGATTGCCAAGGTAAAGCCAGACGCCATCGTCCATACGGCAGCTCAGCCCAGTCATGACCGGGCGGCAGCGATTCCCTTTGATGACTTTGATACCAATGCCGTCGGTACCCTTAATATGCTTGAGGCCGCGCGACGCGCCTGCCCTGAGGCACCCTTCGTCCACATGTCGACGAATAAAGTTTACGGCGACCGTCCCAATACCATCAGACTGAAGGAACTCGAAACCCGTTGGGACTATGAGGATCCAGCCTATGAGCATGGGATTGCTGAGGACTTTTCCATTGATCAGAGCAAGCATTCCCTCTTCGGAGCTTCCAAGGTTGCTGCCGATGTAATCGTTCAGGAGTATGGACGCTACTTCGGTATGCCCACCTGCTGTCTGCGTGGGGGATGCCTCACCGGTCCGAACCACTCCGGCGTCGAGTTGCATGGCTTCCTCAGCTATCTCGTCAAGTGTAACCTCGAAGAAAAGGAATACCGGGTTTTCGGGTACAAGGGGAAACAGGTGCGCGACAACATCCACTCACTTGATGTCGCACGTTTCATGGGCGCCTTTGTCCAGGCTCCTCGTGTTGCAGAAGTCTACAATCTGGGAGGAGGGAAGTCCAACTCCTGCTCCATCCTTGAAGCCTTTGCAATTGCCGAGAAATTCACCGATAAGAAGCAAAAGTACACCTACATCGATGAGAACCGTATCGGCGACCACATCTGCTATTACAGTGACCTGAGAAAGATGAAGGCTCACTATCCGGGTTGGGAAACCACTCAGAGTCTTGAGGAAACAATCAGACAGATCGTGGAAGCTTGGAAGCAGAGAGGATAGCTTGATGCTCGGCACGGACGAGAGTTAAGTCCCGAAAGCATCTCCTGAAATGAACCTATTAAGGAAGGTTTGCCCCGAAGTGCTTCTGAGGGTAGTTGCACGTTTCAGATCACAATTCAAAAACAGGGGGTTTGTTAATGCTTCTCCCGAAAGAATCTTTTCGCAAATCTATCAGAAGCATAGTTGGGGAGGGGATTCGGTTTCAGGGATGGGATCTGATTTCCAACAAACCCAATTGGTGAGAAGTCATTTGCCCCGCCTATTAGGAAAGTATTCAATCAAATCGATACTTGATGTCCCGTGTGGTGATTTTAACTGGATGCAATCCGTGAATCTGGATGGCATCCAGTACATCGGTGGTGACATTGTTCCTGATTTAATAATTAAAAATCAAAAGCAGTACGGATCTTCGAGCAGAAGCTTTTCCGTCTTAAATCTCATAAAGGATGATCTTCCTCAGGCGGACTTGCTCCTGTGCAGGGATTGCCTGATCCATCTCTCACTTCGCGACATCAAGTTGGTCCTGGAGAATATTCTCAATTCCTCGACCCCGTATCTGCTCACAACGACATATCCGCTATTGCTAAAAAACAGCGATATAATCACCGGCGACTTCAGGGCTTTGAACCTGACATTGCCACCATTTTCGTTTCCACCACCTTTGGAGACAATACAAGAGGATCTCTTTCCTGAGCATCCCGAAAATCCCAATTTCATTCGTGAGTTGGGATTATGGCGTGTGAGTGATTTCCGCCACCTGAGCCGGGATTTAAACTAACAAGATATCCGGCCCCCAACTTCCTTTCTTATGCGTATTCTCATTACCGGAATTTGCGGATTTGCAGGATCCGTGATTGCCCGAGGAATCCTGGAGCATCTTCCTGATGTTCGGATCACGGGTATCGATAGCCTGATACGCAAGGGGAGCGAGACCAATCTGGAGCCTCTCCGTGCCCTCGGCATCGATGTCAGGATAGGTGATATACGTAACGAGCAGGATCTTTCCTCCCTCCCGGCTGTTGACTGGGTTCTCGATTGTGCCGCGAATCCCAGCGTCCTTGCGGGAGTTGATGGTCTGACCAGCGCGAAGGAACTCCTGGACCACAATCTCGGCGGTACAATCCATCTCCTGGAGTACTGCCGCATGCATTCGGCCGGATTCATTCTTCTGAGCAC
>CAIZIQ010000312.1 GCA_903933015.1 uncultured Spartobacteria bacterium
CCGGCCCGGGCCGGAGGCAGCTGTGGAAATTGTCATCGCAGAATGTTCTGCGATTCTTCTGTGGCCTTCAAGTTTCTGAGGCTGCAGAGTGCCGCGCCTGCGGCCTGCCAAATCGCAGGACCCGCCGTGGCTAACCCCGGCAGGACCGATCATGGATGCCGATTTCCGGCTTCCGTCAATCTATGTCCCGTCGACCCGTGCTCGCCAGACGCCCGCAGATTCCGAGTCAGCGGCCGCCGCCGCCGGAGCTCATCAGTTCAACTCTGGAAAGGACGAAAGTGAACGAAAAGTACTTTGTTATGAACAGCAGCAATAGAATCTTCGTTCAGTGCCACGAACAATTGGTGCGAATACCTGATAAAGTAGCGTGCAAGATGGCTTTGATTGAAGGAATGATAGAAGATTTGGATTTTACGGATACCTTCGAATCCGTAAAACTAAACCTTATCAGCATACCCGCACCATCCTTGTTGAGATTGGTTGATATGTATAATGATGAGCCCTTTGGCCCATTCAGTCATAATGAACAGAAAATCACTGGAGAATCCCTAGCTGACAAGGTTGAGGACATATGCACTGCGGCTTTTGTACAAGTACCCGAAAGTGATCTAGAAGTACTGGTTTGTCAGTTCGGTAAGTGGATTCGGGAAAAATGCTCTAGCTCCTCGGATGTACTCGAGCTGTTGGATCTTGATAATGGCGAATTGACCGAGGATGAGATTTTCCAAACACAATATCTTCTGTCCCGATCCGGGATCTTCGGACCCTTTGTTCACGAAAAAGACCTTGAAGAGTGCTGTTCAGAGCACGGATTGCTCAGCAATATTTGCTCGGACCTTCGGTGCAAGATTTTTGAGAATCCATGGCAGGACCATCGAGCGTCGTGCTTAGCCACGGTTCATGGCACCCTCGCGCTTGCGTCCCTGGAGCGGCTGAACAGACGAAGCCCCCTTCAAAAGATGAACGACGATCTTTTATCTCTTCTCATCGCTTTTACAGGTGCTCGTTAAGTTGCCCAGTCATTTTGAAGCGCGGCTGCGAGGGTCGCAATCTTCACGAGCGAAGGCGCGCACAGGCGCCATATTCGTCCCGGACGAGTGCGGGCTGCCGGAGGCTGTGGGTCGCGTCGGCGACTTCGGCCGCACCGGCCGCTGCATCGCCGTCCGGCCCGGCATTCACGTACTGCAAGTTCCTGTCCGAGTCACCCTCACGGACCGCTCCGTGGCCATCCTGGCATGTCCACCCCAGCCACACCCCCCCACCTCGACCTCCATCCCTCCCTCTCCTGTTCTCCCTCGCCTCCTCATCCTCCTCTCCCTCCCCGCCTCTCGCTCACCTTCCCTCTTGCTTAAGGACGCGAGAGCGAGAGTGAGGAGAGGAAGCAGAGGGAGGTGGTGAAGTTAGCATACATCCTCGCCGTTTCTTCTTCTTTCCTTCTTTCTTCTCTACCTGCTTTCCCTGATTCTCCCTCTCGCTTGCGAGCACAGACGAGTCCACCAGCAACCCCCCCCCCCCC
>CAIZIQ010000313.1 GCA_903933015.1 uncultured Spartobacteria bacterium
ATCGTCGAAAGCGTGCTCGGCAAGGAGGGCCGCGATCTGGGAGCTGACGCCGCAGAAGGGCTTGTTCTCATCCACGAGGACGGCGCGGTGCGTCTTGGCAACCGAATTGAGGATGGTCTCCTCATCGAGCGGGCGGATGGAGCGAAGGTCCACGACCTCGGCCTCGATGCCGTGCTCTGCTGCGAGGATTTCGGCGGCGGCGAGGCAGGTAAGGACCGCACGGCCGTGAGCGATGAGGGAGATATCGATGCCCTCGCGCTTCACCTCCGCAACACCCAGCGGAATGGTGTAGGCACCATCCGGAACCTCACCGAGGTCGCCATAGAGGAGCGTATTCTCCATGAAGCAGACGGTGTCGTTATCGCGGATGGAGGAGATCATGAGTCCCTTCGCATCGTAGGGAGTGGCGGGGCAGACAACCTTCAGGCCGGGGGTATTCGCCAGGAAGTTCTCCGGGGTGTGGGAGTGAGTGGCGCCGACATTGGTGCCACCGTTGGCAGGGCCGCGGACGACCATCGGGACATTAATAAGACCGCCCGACATGTAGCGGATGCAGCCGGCGTTGTTGATGATCTGGTCGAAGCCGACGTAGGCGAAGCTCCAGAACATGAGCTCCACGACGGGGCGCAGTCCCATCATTGCGGCGCCGACACCCATGCCGAGGAAGGCGGCTTCACTGATCGGGGTATCGATGACGCGCTTGGATCCGAAACGCTCCCAGAGGCCCTCGGTGACCTTATAGGCGCCGTTGTACTGGGCAACCTCTTCTCCCATGAGGAAGACGTTTTCATCGCGGGTAAGCTCCTCGGCGAACGCATCGTTCAGGGCCTGGCGGTAAGTGATGAGAGGCATGACTAGAAAAGTGAAAGGCTAAAGTCTAAAGGGAGAAAACCAAGATCACTCGCTGAAGAAGAAGCGACCGGTCTGGCCCGCTTCGGTCTTGTGATCCACCTCGTGGTAGATGTCCTCGAAGATGCTCTCCTCGCTCGGCCAGGGGCTGGCGATTCCGAACTCGGCGGCGGCAGCGGCTTCGGCCTTGGCCTCGGCATCGATCTTCTCGATCTGGGCCGGGGTCACGACCTTCTCCTTGAGGAGCTGGTTCTCCCAACGGGTGATCGGATCGAAGTCGGTCTTGTAGCGCTCGATCTCCTCGGGGGAGCGGTATTTCTTGGCATTCGCGTCAGCGACGGAGTGCCCGTAGTAGCGGTAGGTCGCTACCTCGAGAACGTGGGGCCGTGACTGCTTGCGGGCCTTGTCCATGGCGGAGCCGAGGTGGGCGCGTAGCTCGTAGAGATCGAAGCCTTCGCACACGGACCAGTCGACATCGAAGCCCTCGGCGCGGGAAGCCAGGGATTGCCTGATCGCGGAGGATCGGGCGAGGCTGGTGCCCATGGAGTAACCATTGTTTTCGATGACGAAGACGATCGGAAGCTCAAAGAGGGCAGCCATGTTGAGGCACTCGCTGAAGACGCCCTGGTTCACGGCACCATCACCGAGGAAGGCGACGGCACAGCCGTGGATTCCCTTGTACTTGATGGCAAAGGCGAGGCCGAGGCCAAGCGGTGTCTGACCGGCCACGATGCCGTGACCACCCCAGTAATGCTTGTCGGGGGCGAAGAAGTGCATCGAGCCCCCCTTGCCCTTGGAACAGCCGGTCCCCTTGCCAAAGAGTTCGGCCATGCATTCGTTCATCCCCATCCCGACGGAGAGGGCGTGACCATGGTCGCGGTAGGCGGTGATGATCTCGTCGTGGCCGTTCATGAGCGAGGCGGTGCCGACGGCGACCGACTCCTGGCCGTTGTAGAGGTGGAGGAAGCCCCCCATGATCCCCTGGTTATAATATTTCAGCGCCTGCTGCTCGAAGCGACGGATGCGGAGCATCTCACGGAGAAGCTGGATTTTTTGGGCCGGCTTGAGCGCGGCATTGACGGGATCCTTGGAGAAATCTCCGCCGGTGGAGCGGACAAACTTGTGGTGCGTGAAATACTCGGGGGCTTCAGCCTTCTTCGTTGCAACCGATTTGGAGGAAACCGGTGCCTTTTTCGCGGCTTTAACCACTTTTGCTGGGGCCTTGTTCAGCGGTTTGGCCTGTTTGGCCAGTGCCTTTTTGGCGGCACTCTTGGGTGCTGCAGGACGGACCACCTTTTTCGCGGCGGATTTTTTGGATTTCGAAGGTAGGGAAAGCGTGCGTGCCATGAGCTTTTCCATCCGCTGGTAAGAGGACGGCAAGCGGAAACTATCCCGAAATCAGCCCCGTGCGGCAAGCCAGAAGAGGCAGAATCGGACTGAAGACCGAAGGCTGAAGACTGGTAGGAAATCTGAAACAAGGAGGGATGCCTCGCTCCGCACATCCTTCAGCCTTCAGTCTAAACCGCTTCAGCCTGCGGAACCCCGTATTCCGCTTACTTCTTGCCGGCGGCGTCGGCCTCGAGGGCAGCCTTCACAGCATCCTCGATCTCGGCGTAGAGGGCGGTGTCGCTCTTGAGCAGATCCTTGGCGGCGTCACGTCCCTGGGCAATGTTGTTCCCCTTGTAGCTCATCCAGGAGCCGCGCTTCTCGATGATATTCTTCTCGAGCGCGAGATCCAGCAGGGAGCCGGTGGAGGAGATCCCCTCGTTGTACATGATGTCGAACTCGGCCTCGGTGAAGGGAGGGGCAACCTTGTTCTTCACGACCTTCACACGGGTGCGGTTGCCGGTGACGGTGCCGTCGGTCTGCTTGATCGCGCCGATGCGGCGGATGTCGCAGCGGACGCTGGCGTAGAACTTGAGGGCCTTGCCACCCGGGGTGGTCTCGGGGTTGCCGAACATGACACCGATCTTCTCGCGGATCTGGTTGGTGAAGATGCAGCAGCAGTCGGCCTTGGAAATGAAGGCCGTGAGCTTCCTCATGGCGGCACTCATGAGCCGGGCCTGGGCACCGACGACGGAGTCGCCGATCTCGCCCTCGAGTTCGGACTTGGTGACCAGGGCGGCGACGGAATCGAGGACGACGACATCGACGGCGTTGGAACGGACGAGGGTCTCGCAGATGCGGAGGGCCTCCTCACCGGAGCTTGGCTGGGAGACAAGGAGTTCCTCAAGGTTCACGCCGAGCTTGCGTGCGTAGGCGGGATCGAGCGCGTGCTCGACGTCGATGAATGCGGCCACACCGCCGCGCTTCTGGGCCTGCGCCACGACGGTAAGGGTGAGGGTGGTCTTTCCTGAAGACTCGGGGCCAAAGACCTCGATGATGCGTCCTTTGGGGAACCCTCCGACGCCGAGGGCGCGGTCGATGAGGAGGTTGCCGGTGGGTATGGAGGCGATATTCACCGCGGCCGCCTCACCGAGGCGCATGATGGCTCCGTCGCCGTAGTCCTTGGCAATCGCCTGGATGGCGAGGTCGAGGTTCTTGGCGCGCGCGGCGGCGGCCTTGTCGGTGGGTTTGTCTGCGGCGGATGCGTCTTCTTTGGCCATGGTTCGTGAAATAAGTGGGTGGGTTCGGTGAGCACACCAAGGTAGTCCTCCCTCCGGCCGGAGCAACCGGAAAACGGCGGCTTGCCTTTATGGTGGGGATTCCTACCTTTGGCGGCTCGGAATGCGTTCGCTCCCCGCCTCTTTCATCCCCCGCACCATCAGTACGGTCGGGCTGTGGCTTGCCATCTTCATCGTTTTTTGGACGAAGTGCGAGCCTGCCTTCCTGCTTCTGATCGCCTTCCCCGCAGTGGGTGTGCTCTGGGAATATTTCGCCCTGCTGAAATCAGGTGGCATCGCGCGTCACCGCGGGATGGGCCTGACGGCGGCGCTGATCCTCATAGGGTTAAATTTCTGGCTGCTGAGATATCCCGGGATGGCATTCCCTCTCTCCCAGGGTGGGGGGGGCATTTTTGCCATCGATGCGGCGGTGCTCTCGCTGCTGGTGATCGTGCTCTTTCTCAGGGAATTCGGGCGCCATGAACCGGGTCTCCCCACGGCACAGGCAATCGTCTTCACCCTGTTTGGGGTCATCTATATCCCGTGGTTGTTCCTCTTCGTGGCAAAACTTCTCTATCTCACGCCGCGAGACGGCCAGGGATGCACCACCGGTCAATACCTCGTGCTTTTCGTGATCGCCGTGACGAAGTTCACCGATGTCGGGGCCTTCCTCTGCGGAAGCCTGCTGGGCAAGACCCCCTTCTTCCCCAACATCAGTCCCAAGAAAACCTGCGAGGGGATTGTGGGCGGCGTGGCGCTTGGCATTCTGGTAGGGGTGATGATTTTTCATTTCCTCGGTAGCCATCTTCCTCCCTTTTCGCTGGGTCTGGTCTGCGGCCTCTCGCTGCTGCTCGCTGTCGCGGGCGTGGCAGGTGATCTTGCCGAATCCCTGCTGAAGCGTTCCGTCCACACCAAGGACTCGGGTCACGCCCTCCCGGGTATCGGAGGCGGCCTCGACCTGATCGATAGCCTGCTCTTCACCCTGCCGCTCTTTTATTTCGTTCTTCAGTTCCTGCTGCCCCACTCATGAAAAAGCGGATCGTGCTGCTCGGGGCAACCGGCTCCATCGGAGAAAGCACGCTGCGCGTCGCCCGTTCCCTGCCGGACCATCTGGAGATCATCGGGCTCTCCGGCGGACGCAACACGGCGCGGCTTCTCGAGATCGCCAAGGAATTCCCCGCCGCGCGACTCTGTGCCGGTGACGAGGCTGGGGCAGCGGCTCTTCGGAACGCGTTGCCAGGACGGGAAATTCTGCATGGGTCGGACGGACTGGATGAGCTGGCATCGATGCCCGACGCCGATCTTGTGCTGGTCGCCATCGTCGGCACGGCCGGACTGCGCCCTGCGCTGAAAGCTCTCGAGGCAGACAAGGACCTGGCTGTCGCCAGCAAGGAGATCCTCGTCATGGCAGGCGAACTCGTGATGGCCACGGCCCTGCGCACGGGAAGCCGCGTGCTTCCAGTCGACAGTGAGCACAATGCCATCTTCCAATGCCTTGAAGGACAGGATCCCTCCACCGTGAGGCGCCTGATCCTGACCTGCTCGGGCGGTCCCTTTCGCAAAGCCTCGGCGAACGATCTGGCCTCCGTGACTCCGGATCAGGCATTGCGCCATCCCACCTGGTCGATGGGGAGAAAAATTTCCGTCGATTCCGCAACGCTCTTCAACAAAGGCCTGGAGATGATCGAGGCGATGTGGCTCTTCCGTCTCCCGATGGAAAAAATCGCCGTGGTCGTTCATCCCCAGAGCATCGTCCATTCGCTGGTCGAGTTCCTCGATGGATCCATCCTCTCGCAGATGAGTTCGACGGACATGGCGCTCCCGATCCAATACGCCCTGACCTATCCGAAACGCTATGCGGGTCCTTGTGCCCCCCTTGATCTGCTCGCACTCGGACGCCTCGATTTTGAACCTCCGCGCACCGACCTCTTCCCTGCCATCGGACTGGCACGGCGCGCCGGCACGATGGGAGGGACGCTTCCAGCCGTGCTGAATGCCGCCAACGAGGCCGCGGTCGACGCGTTCCTCGCGGGGCGCATCAGTTTCCCCGGAATCTGGGAAAATGTGGAGCGGGCGATGGATGCCGTTCCCTTTGTGGAACATCCCACCCTTGACCAACTGATCGAGGCCGATCGCGCGGCACGCGTCTGCGTGACGGGTTAGAATAGTTCACGCGGAGGCACGGGGAGAAATAGGTCCTATCCCGAGCTTTTCCGAAATTCTTCCTAGCTTAGGTTTCTGAACAAGTCGTCAGATGGCGCCTCCATTGTTCCCAGCATAACCTCCGCGGTCTCCAAGCCTCCGCGTGAGCTTTTTCTTTTTTGTCGACTCTCCCGATGGTTACAACCGGAATGTCCAATAATTCATGGATTCCTAATCCCGCTTCTGCCGAGGGGTCACCCTCAGCGTCTGCGGTTCGGATTTTGCAATCGAGTGGGCGGGTAAAACTCCCCTCCAGGAGGTGCCGGGATAGATGATGGTGTCGCGCCCGATGACAGAACCGGGGCTCAGCACGGAATTGCAGCCGATCTCCGCGCGGTCACCGATGATGGCACCGAACTTACGAAGACCCGTCGTCATCGGCCCTTCGGGTGTATGGACGGATACAGGGTCGTGGTCGAGTCGGACATTCGAGAGAATGGTTCCCGCGCCGAGGTGAGCCTTGTGGCCGAGGATGGAATCGCCGACGTAGTTAAAATGGGGAATCTGCGCCTCGTCGAAGATGAGGCAGTTCTTGAACTCGCTGGAGTTGCCAAGGACAACGCCGTTACCCACCACGACATTCTCGCGGATGTAGGCTCCGTTCCGGATCTCGCACCCCTCGCCTATCCACGCGGGGCCCTTGATCATCGCACCGTGCTCTATGATCGTGCCGGGGCCGATATAGACTGCTCCACTGATGAATGGTTTCCCGATCAGGCGTCCATGGATGCCGGGCTTCAGGCGAAACTGGAGGTAGGTGCCGATTTTCGCCAGCGCCTCCCACGCATGGGTGACATTCTCGAAAATGACACTGTGCTCGGTGCGGTCCAGGTCGAGGAGATCTTCGGGAGAGAACATGTCTAGTAGCTTACAGGGATGAAGGGGATAAAAGGGATAGTAAAAATCTTGCGATCGTTCTTCTGGGTTTAAGGACTGAGTCGGATCTTTCGAAGGCGATTCCCATGGGTTGCCTGCATTCCCATCCCCTTCATCCCTGTGAGATGTTACCCCTTGGTTACTCTCTGGCCATCCTTGGTGTCCTTGATGATCCAGCCCAGGACGGCGAGTTCATCGCGGAGTTCGTCGCTTTTCTTCCACTCTTTCGCGCTGCGTGCTGCGGCGCGATCCTCCACGAGCTTCGCAATCTCTTTGGGGAGCTCCTCATTGCGGGCTTCCGGTTCGAGGGCGAGGACGCCGTTCACGCGTTTTAACCAGTCGAGCAGTCCCCGTGCCTGAGCCGGCGTGAGCATTCCCTGATCCATCCCGCGGTTGCTCTCCCGTAGGGTCTCGAAAAGAACAGCCAAGGCTTCTGAAATATTCAGGTCGTCGTCGAGCGCCGTGAAGAATTCCTCCGTTGCCGGATCGGGCTTCTCCACGGACTCCGCTCCGCGCGCGGCTTCCACCAACCGCTCATGCCAGGCATCAAGCCTGCCGAGCGCTGTCCGTGCGGCTCCGAGTCCCTCGATCGTGAAATTGAGGGAGGCGCGGTAATGAACCGCGAGCAGCGCGTAACGCACCTCGCGTCCCGTCCATCCCTGCGCCAGCAGGTCACGGAGTGTGAAAAAGTTCCCCGCCGATTTCGCCATCTTCGAGCCCTCGACCATCAGGTGGGCGCAATGCATCCAGTACCGCACAAACGGTGCGTGGCCCGATCCGGCACACTCACATTGGGCGATCTCGGCCTCGTGATGGGGAAAGATGTTGTCCACGCCGCCGCAATGAATGTCGATGGTCTCACCAAGCAGGCCGGTCGCCATGGCGCTGCACTCGATGTGCCAGCCCGGGCGTCCTTTTCCCCAAGGACTCTCCCAGCCGACGGCTCCATCCTCGGGAACCCAAGCCTTCCAGAGAGCAAAGTCCGCGACAGCCTCCTTGTCGTACTCATCGCTTGCCACGCGCGCACCTTGGCGCTGCCCCTCAAGATCGACATGGGCAAGTTTCCCATAGCCGGGAAAGGAGGAAATCCGAAAGTAGACCGAGCCATCCTCGGCGCGGTAGGCATGACCTCGCTCCATGAGCGTGGCAATCATGGCGATCATGCGGACAATCTGGGCCGCATCCGTAGCCTCGGGATAGGATTCGGCGGGAAGGAGGCGCAGGGTCTTGGCATCCTGGAAGAAGGCTTCCTTGAACGGACGCGTGTAGTCGGCAAGCGCGGTGCCGGAAGCGTGGGCTCCCCGGATGGTCTTGTCATCCACGTCGGTGAGGTTCATCACGCGCCGCACGGCAAAGCCCCGTTCCTGCAAATGGCGCTGGAGGAGATCCTCAAAAACATAGGCGCGGAAGTTGCCGATGTGCGCGTACGCGTACACGGTCGGCCCACAGGTATAGAGCGAGAGTTCGCGACCGGCTTCGGAACGCGGTGAGACCGTCTCAAGGGAACGGCTCAGGGTGTTGTAGATCCGCGTGTCAGCCATCGGTCAATTTACTCGGCGGGGGTTTCGACGGAAGCCGTGGCAAGGGCAGCCATGCCCTCGCCCCTGCCAAGGAAGCCAAGCATCTCGTTGGTGGTCGCCTTCACGCCGATCCGGCTGGAGTCGAGGCCCAGCGACTCCGCGATGCGCTCACGCATGGTGCTGACATGGGGGCTGATCTTGGGTTCCTCCGCGATCAGCGTGGAGTCGACATTGATGATCCGGGCGCCGGCATCGGCTATGATGCCCGCTGTGCGCCGCAGGATTTCAAGGCTCGAAATGCCGCGAAGAGAGGCATCGGCATTCGGAAAATAGTGGCCGATATCCTGAAGTCCCGCCGCACCGAGAATCGCGTCGGCGATGGCATGGCAGAGAACGTCGGCATCGGAATGCCCGGCCAATCCAAGTCCCTGTGGGTGGAAGAGTTTGACTCCGCCCAGGACGAGGGGGCGGCCGGCCTCCAGGCGGTGGACGTCGTAACCGATGCCGCTGCGGGTGATCATGGCACTCATCAGGCGAGATGGGAAAACGGGATGCGTCCGCTCGATGCCATGATGGAGAACTTGTCTGGCGCCGTGGGATGGGGCCTGAGGTCGATCGTTCCGCCAGCCATCTCCACCATGAGCATTCCCGCCGCGATGTCCCAGAGACTGATCTGGCTCTCGATATAGGCGTCGAGCCGGCCGCTGGCCACATAGGCGATATCAAGCGCGGCGCTTCCCATCATGCGGGTCTTGCGGGCCGAACGCATCATCTGTCCGAGAACGGGAAGTCCCTTCTCGATCGCCGCCTCGGTCTTGGAAACACCGACGGAAACAATGGCATCGGCGAGCTTCTCGCGCGCACTGACCCGGATGGGTCGACCGTTCAGTGTGACGACGCCACCCC
>CAIZIQ010000314.1 GCA_903933015.1 uncultured Spartobacteria bacterium
GCACAGGTCACATCCATGACGAGAACTGCTCCCATGGTGATCATCATCACGCAGAGGAAGCCGCTCCCGAAGCGCCCACTCCGACCGAGGCTCCGAAGTCCGAGACAGCGCCCGCCGATGATTCCGACGGGAAAAAGAAGTTCACTAAGAGCTACGGAGCTTGAGGATGAATCGGAGTGCCTCTGCTTCTGCTCATGCTTGGGCTCATGCTTTGAGGAGGTGCTTTCTTAGCTCCCTTTTCGTCCTTACATTCACTTTTTCCTCCGCCCATGCGGTTGAGATTCAAGGAGTTAGCGCTCCTCCCAGGGCACAGGTGGGGGGAGAGACATTGCAATTGAACGGTGCCGGACTCCGGACCTTCACTCTGCTCATGGTTCCTATCAAGATCTACGTTGCCTCCTTCTATACCCCAATGGCGATCAGGACAGCTTCCTCTGCGATGAATGCTGTAGGCCCGATGCAGTTCGATTTTACCTTCCTTCGTGCTGTCGGACAGTCTGATGTGACAAAGGCCTGGACCTCTCAGTTTGCACAGAGCGTCTCCTACACCTATCCGGGTTATCAGAAGGACAGGGACGCCTTCATTGCCATGTTTGGACCACTCCAGAGTATGGGCATGGAACAGGTGCAGATGGTCGGGACCAATACTCTGGTTTATGACTCCGGGATACTGAAGGGATCCATCCCCGGTCGCGACTTCCAGAAATCATTTCTCAGCCTCTGGTTCGGCTCAAATCCCGTGGCGACTGAGTTGCAAAGTGCCCTTTTGGGCAACTAACGCAACCTACAACTCGATGGGTTGGCCCGGTGGTGGCGCCATCACCCTGGTCTCAGGGAGTGCCGCATAGAGCTCACGCTTGAACCACTCGATCGCAGGATCATCTCCATGGACGAGAAGGATGGTTTTTGGCCTTACCTTGATCGCATAGCTCAGGAGATCCTCCCGTCGCGCATGGGCGCTGAGGGTAAAGATCTCCCGATGACAGAGGAACGGAACGGGCGCTCCCTTGGAATCGATAGCCACATGATCACCCTGCTTGGCATTCCGGATCCTTCCTCCTGGAGAATTGGGATCGGCATAACCAACAAAGAAGAGAAATTGAGAGGGATCAGGAAGGACCTTCCGGGCAAAGATGTTGGAGAGGGTATTCTCGGTCATCATGCCGCTGCTGAGCGCATAGATGGCTCGCTTCCGCGGGTTCAGGGATTGGATCTCGGCACCACCGGCGACATAAGGCGCGATATCGCTCATGAGTTGGAGCTTGGGGAAGTTACGCGAGACTTGGGCAGCCATGCTGTCGTAGACCGCCGTGATCTTGCTGCCCAGGCCGCCGATATAAATGGGGATGGGAGGAATGATGCGCTCGCGCTGCATCTTCCAGAGCATGGCCATGAGTTCCTGTGTCTTTCCCAGGGCAAAGACGGGAATTGTGATGCTCGATCCCGTCTCCAGAGCATCGGCAACCGCTTTGGCTAATCGCTCCTCCTCGTTCTTGCGGGTGAATCCCTCAGGCACCGGCGCATCACCTCGGGTAGTCTCCATAAGAAGAACATCCACAGGTTCCTCGGGAAAACGGGCGCCGGTCTGGATCGTCTGATCCTCGAAGTTCACATCGCCGGTATAGAAGAACTTCTTTCCCTCCGAGCGGATCATGACACCGGTCGATCCGAGGATATGTCCCGCATCATGGAAGGAAATAGAACTCTCGGAGGAGTCTTCAACCGAGCGTTCTCCGTCGAGTGTGACAGGCCGTTCCAGTGGACAATGACGCCAATACCTCGAAACCTGCTCGATGGAACGGTGTGTAAAAAGCGGATATCCATCGAGCTTCAGCTCTTCCTGCTGTCGCGTCATCACATTGACCGAATTGTGGAGCATGATATCAGCGATCCGCGCCGTTCCCTGAGTCATCAGGACAGGCATCCCATGCTGGGAGAGTTGGAGCATGGGGAGGCATCCGACATGATCCTGATGGGCATGGGTAAGGATGGTTGCCCGGACCTCGGTGTCACCCAACTCCTCAAGCATGGGAGTGGCATCGAATCCCGTATGCTCGGGATGCATGCCACAATCCAGAATGACCGCGCCCTCCGGCAGGTCGAGGCGGTAACAGTTTGAGCCGATACCTGCTCCCCTGGTTAGGTTGGTGAAACGCATTGTAAAGTCCCCAAGGCTACGGGTAGGAAAGGGTCCTCTGCGAGGTCAATTTAGTAACGTCCGTGGATGATGGCTTAAAAAAGTCTGCAACTTTTCGAAATCCATGGTGTTGTTAGCAGTGATGTTCTCCCCATATCCAGAAAAGCTGTTTGATCGGACGATGGCTGCCCACCTCTTAAATAGGGCGGGTTTCGGAGGGACTCCTGCGGAGATCGACAAGCTCCTAACCCTGGGGATCGGGAAGGCAGTCGATTCCTTTATTCATGCGGATGATGACGTTGATCTTTTTCCCCGTCCCGATTTGCTCCTGCCTCACCAGAGGGTTGAATTCAAAAAACGGGAGAAAGCGGCCCTGACCGAGGATGACCGCAAGGCAATCAAGCAGGAACTCGGTCAAATGGAGCGCACCAATATGCTCGACCTGCGCCTTTGGTGGCTGAACCGGATGCGCTACACCTCGGCGCCTCTCAGGGAAAAAGTGACCCTCTTCTGGCATGGCCATTTCGCCACCAGCAACCAAAAGGTTAACGATCCCTACATGATGTGGGAACAGAACGAGACCCTGCGACGCTATGCCCTCGGAAAATTCCCCGACATGCTCAAGGCAATGTCCCGCGATCCGGCCATGATCCGGTGGCTCGATCTCGGAGACAGCCGGAAGAATCATCCGAATGAAAACTTCGCCCGAGAAGTCATGGAGCTCTTCTCTCTCGGGGAAGGACATTATACGGAAAAGGATATCCAGGAATCAGCGCGCGCCTTCACCGGTTACAGAATCAACTACGACACGGCTACCTTCGTGTTCAAAGAGGCTGATTTCGATCCCGGTCAGAAAACATTTTTCGGAAAGAGCGGTCCCTTGACCGGGGATGACATTATCGACGCCATCGTAGCCCAACCCCAGTGCGCACGTTACATCGGCCGGAAACTCTGGGCCTTTTTCGTTAAGGAGAATCCAACCGACGAAACCGTGAGCGATGTGGCTGAACTCCTGCTCTCCAACGGCTATGACATCGGGGCTACCCTTGGCACGATCTTCCGCAGCGCAGCCTTTTACGCCCCCAAGGTAGTCCACCACCAGATCAAGGGACCCGTCCAGTGGATGATGCAGACCACCAAGATGCTCGAAATTCCGCTGCCTGATTCCTTGGTTCTGGAAAACTCCCTTTCTTCATTGGGGCAGGTTGTCTTTGCCCCTCCCAATGTAAAGGGTTGGGATGGCGGACGTGCATGGATCAGTGCCTCCAGCCTTCTCTATCGCTACAATCTCGCCTCGTACCTCCTGAGTGGAAAAGCGCATGTCCTTGGCGGAGGAAACAAAAAAGTCGCGGAGATCCCGCTCTCAACGATTGCTCCTCCTGAGACTAGGACCGGATCGGATCCTCTTCTCAACCATCTCTCTTTCCGCATCTTCAACTACCCTTTGCCTGCCAAAGATCGAGCCGCTTACCTGACTTATCTGGAGAAGCATACGTCACCATACACAGATGAGATCGTCCGAGATCTTATGCAGATCATGATGAGTACTCCGGAATACCAACTGACATGACGTCGATCCGTGCCATTTTATCACCATAATTCACAGCCAATTCCCCCCATTCCTCCGATGAAATCCCCCAAGGAACAGCCCCTTCACACGAGACGTGATTTTCTAAGAACCTCGATCCTTGGAGGGGCTCTTTCATACACGGTTCCACTGTTTCTCGAAAAAACCTTTCTGACGCTGGACTCCATGGCTGCAGCCACTCCTGGGCAGTACGCCACGGGTAAGGATAGCACCATCCTCGTCGTCCTCCAGTTGGCTGGTGGCAATGACGGCATCAATACCTTGGTTCCCTATGGCGATGATGCCTACCACAAGGCACGGCCTACAATCGCACTTCCCTCCAACCAGATTCTGAAGATCAGCGATTATGCAGGACTTCATCCGAAGCTGACCGGCCTGCACAACCTCTATGGGGAAGGGCATCTTGGCCTTGTTCAAGGAGTGGGGTATCCGAATCCGAACCGTTCCCATTTTCGATCAACCGAGATCTGGCAAACAGCAAGTGATTCCGATAGGAACGAGACGGAGGGATGGCTGGGCCGTTATTTTGACAGCTGCTGTCAGGGCGCCGACCCTGCGGTGGGGGTGGCTATCGGCGGCGAGACACCCCAGGCCTTCTCATCGCCAACCCCAAAAGGGATTGCCTTCAGGAATCCCGAGCAGTTCCGCTACATGAGCGAGGCTGCAAATGATCCGGCCTCCGCGGACATGTTCATGCGGCAGATGAATCAGGTGGATGAATCTGGACATTCATCCCTGAGTGAAAACTCCGGCGGGTCCATCGGCATGATTTCGGGTCCTGCCAATGACGACGGTAGCACCGTCGAGTTTCTGCAACGAACCGCTCTCGGCGCGCAGATGAGCAGCGACAAGATCCTTGCCATCACGCGGAAGACCAAGAGCACCGTTAACTATCCCCAGTCACAGCTCGGCAATAGTCTGAACATGGTGGCACGCCTCATCGCCGGAGGACTCCCCACTCGAGTCTACTATGTCTCCCAGGGAGGGTTCGACACCCATGCCACTCAGATCCCGGCGCACGATCGCCTGATGAACGATCTGAACCTGGCAACCTCGGCATTTGTCGCCGATCTGAAAGCCCAGAAAAACTTCGACCGTGTCCTTCTCCTAAGCTTCAGCGAATTCGGTCGCCGTGTCGCCGAGAACGCCAGCGGAGGAACTGATCATGGTGCGGCGGCTCCGTTGTTCGTTCTCGGGGGAGGTGTAAAACCCGGTCTCTACGGTAACTATCCAAGCCTCACCGATCTCCATGATGGAGATCTCAAGTTCAGCACCGATTTCCGCTCCGTATACGCGACGGCCCTTGAAAAATGGCTCGGTGCTCCCAGCGAGCAGGTCCTTGGGCGAAAGTTTCCAATCCTTCCCTTTATTTAGTGATCCGCTGACTTCGAACGACTCCCTGGCAGTATCAGGAGGAGCGCCGTGAGTAGCGGCGGCAGGAACGGGATGATGATCCCGTGACGGACAGCAATGATTGTACCTGCCTTCGTTGTCACCAAAAGGAGGAGAGCAACGCCTAAGCGGACAAGACGGCTTTGCTGATCAAGTAAGAGCACGAGGATCACACAGAGAAGAGCTGACGACACTTGGAACGGAAAGGGGGAGTGGTTCCAGAAAATCCTCTCAGACAAGGCGGATAGCATGGCAACTTTTCCCAAATCAGCATCGGTGCCGAGCACGACCATCGCATGCTCCCAAAGTGCGTCGAAGCCTGGACTCAATACCCCTCGTTCTTTCTGTTCCATTTGCAGGAGAAAATCATCGAGATGTTCCATCCTGGCACTCTCCTTGGCAGTCATTGCCGCAGATCCTTTGGCATCAATGTACAAAGTGCTGCGGTTGGGAAATAGCATGATTCTCCCACCAAGAAGCCATAGAGAATGAAGATAGGGTTCCCTCATCGAGGTGGCGCTGGCGGTCAGGGTTGCCCACCAGAGTGATGGAATCGTCTCCCCATACTTCGTCTCGGCAAAGAGGTTGAGTTCATCTTTTTTTTCAGTCGAGGGAGTGGGCAGGAAGCATCCAGAACCGTGATTGGATAGGGAACCATCCAGAACCATCCAGTCAGAGCTTAGACCCAACCACTCCGGGGGATCGTAGCGGCAGAGTGGAACCGGTCGATACAGCGCGCCTGGGTATGGAAGACTCGGTTGGATCACGGTGATATTTTCGTTCCCTGTGCGTGCAAGGATATCGGAAAGTAGCGGCATCGTTTCCTGATCCGATGTGATGACTCCATCGAGGACGATCTCGGAGGGATGAAGTTTCCCAAGCCCTCGCAGAGCCATGGCGACATTCATGGCATTTAATCCGGAGTCCTCTCTATCGGTCTGGAGGAGAATGACTTTGTGAGGTTCGGGACGCCATGCTTTCGGCATCAGGTGAATCGCCCATCTCTCAAGACTCCAGAAGGCTCCGAATCCCTGAAATAATGACAGGGTGATGATGCCCATAATTCCAAGCCAAAGAATTACTCGGCGGAGCAGGGTGGTCTTGTGCTTGTGTCCGGCATCTGGATGATCCGCGGAGCCCTGTAGGTAGTAGAGAGACATGCCTCGGAATAACTTCAGGTCTTCGCAGAACTGGAAGACCCTGCGCCTTTTTTAACTAATTTTGGCGATTCCACCTCAAGCAGCACCTTGGCATGTGCCTTGGCGGATTCAGTGACTCCTCCGAGCATTCTGGCTATCTCGGCGATTCGCTCATTACCAACGACAGAAGCAAGCGTGGTCTCTGTCCGACCACCGTGAACCGACTTCATGACCATAAACTGCGAAGTGGCCGATGCTGCAACCTGGGGGAGGTGAGTGATGCAAAGCACCTGATGACCAGCTCCGAGCTCCTTCATTTTGGCAGCCACACGGGTAGCTATTTCCCCGCCGACATTAGCGTCGATCTCGTCAAAGACGAGCAGGGGAATCTTGTCCTGGGCTGCGAGAGCTGACTTCAGGGCCAGCATGACGCGGGAGATTTCACCGCTTGAGGCGATAGATCGGAGCGGTTGCACCGGTTCACCCGGATTGGGAGCAAAAAGGAACTCAGCCAATTCGGCACCATCGAGTCCCGCTTCCGGTTGTTTTTCCAGGGTGATTTCGAAATCCGCCTGCTTGAAGCCGAGATCGGCAAGTTCTCCGGCTACTCTCTTCGAGAGCCTACCGGCACCCTCCTTCCTCTTGGCTCCGAGTTTGGAAGCTGCCACATCGAGTTTTTTAAGAGCTTCTGCGAGATTTCGTTCCGAGACGGCCTTGAGTTCCGTCATGCCCGAAAGGCGCTCGAGTGTCTTTGCAGCTTCCTCTCCACGCACGATGACATCGAGCAGAGTGGGGCCATACTTGCGGCGTAGGGTTGCTATAAGATTCACCCGGTCCTCGAGCATCTGTAGTTCCCCTGAGTCCACTTCAATCGTCTCCGCATAGTCTCGAAGACCCGAAACCAGGGAATCGAGATCTCCTGTGAGCCTCTCAAGCGTCTCCAGATGTGAGTCTGCCCGTCCATCCAGACGACTTAGTTCCTTGATTATCCTGGCACATTCGGAAAGGGCCAGGGAGGCTCCTCGTTCCTCGTCATCGAGTCGGCTGATGGCCGCGGCGGTAAGTTCGATCAGGCGACGCCCGTTGGATGCCGCCTTGTAGCGGGCATTGAGAGAATCTTCCTCGTTCTCAGAAAGATTCGCCGAGGTGATTTCATCCGCCTCCATCTGTAACAGCTCGACCTTGTTGGCTCCTCCTGCCGCCAATTCAAGCTCCTCCAGCGCACGCCGCGCAGCGGAGACCTCAGACCTGCGTTGCAGATAGGCGTCTCGCTCCAGCATCGCATCACTGTAACGATCGAGAAGTAATGTCTGCTCCCGTCTGGAGAAGAGGGACTGATGGTCGTGAGGACCGTGGAGATCGACAAGGTGTGTGCCGAGTTCCTTGAGTACCGAGAGATTGCAGGGGCTTCCATTGATAAACTGACGCCCGGCGCCGCTGCTGCCCTCGGCGGCAATCATCCGCTTCAGGATCAACTCCCCCTCTTGGCAAGGATCCACTCCAGACTCTTCCAGCAGGGCGTCGATCTCCCTGGTGTCGCCGAGATAAAAAACCGCCTCGATACCGGCCGAGGAAGCCCCCGCACGGACGACACCACGGTCGGCACGCTCTCCAAGCAGGAACTTGAGTGCCCCGAGAATAATCGATTTGCCGGCTCCAGTCTCGCCTGTCACCGCTGTGAAACCGGCGGGAAGATCCCACTCCAGCTCCTCGACAAGAGCAAGATTACGAATTCTGAGAGATCGGAGCATTGCCGACATGGCCGTGACTATGCCAGCTATGGGGGGGGAGTTGAAGCGCTCAATTGCGATAGCGATATCGTCCCGGGAACAACTTGTATCGACCCTTTTACTTTTCGCGTTTCACAACTAACTTTTTCCATAATGCCATCTTTGGAACTCATCTTTCTAGGAACCGGAACCTCTCAGGGGGTGCCGGTCATCGGATGTGACTGCGAGGTCTGCCTCTCCACAGACTCCCGTGACAAGCGCACCCGCACCTCGGTTCTTGTGAAGACACCAGAGCTTCATTTCGTCATTGATACGACCCCGGAATTCCGGATTCAGTGCCTTCGCGAAGGAGTGAAGCGCCTCGATGCGGCACTCATCACTCATCCCCACACTGACCATGTCATGGGTTTCGATGATATGAGACGCTTCTGTGAGATGGAGGACCGGAAGATGCCCGTCTTTGCGTCGGCTCCTACGATGGAACAGCTCCATTCGACCTTCCGCTACGCTTTCGATCATCCCCAAACTTGGCGGAATTATCTTCGTCTGGCCCCTGAAGTCATCACTGGCCCCTTTCAGCTCGGCGAGACCACCGTGGTTCCCGTTAATCTCCCTCATGGGAAAATCAACACCACAGGCTATGTTTTCCACCGCGGAGGAAAAAAGCTGCTCGCTTATTTCACCGATTGCTCAGGACTCCCTCCAGAGGCGGTGGAGGCGGCAGGCGGGGTAGAAGTCCTGATCGTGGATGCCCTGCGTGATACCCCTCATCCAACTCATATGACCTTCGAGCAGGCTTATGAGGCCATCGCCATGGTTAAACCGGAGCGCAGCTACCTCATCCATGTTTGTCATGACATCTCCCATGCTGCCCGCGAAGGAAGCCTTCCCTCTGGATGTAATCTTGCTTACGACGGCCTAAAGATCAGGGTGGGGGAGTGAGATGAAAGC
>CAIZIQ010000315.1 GCA_903933015.1 uncultured Spartobacteria bacterium
CAGAGCCTCGCACTGCGAGGATCATCCCGCCCCGCAGGGGAGGGTGAGAACCCAAGTAACAGGCAAAACTTGACCTCCTTCAGTATGCAGTTATTGTGCAAATCCCAGTTTTTAGGAAGGGTGGCTGAGCTTGGTTTAAGGCACTCGACTCGAAATCGAACGTGGGGTAATTCCCACCGTGGGTTCGAATCCCACCCCTTCCGCCACTTTCCATGTGCGCTACTTTTGAATTCAGGAAGAAGCTTTTTAAGCCCTCCCGGGAAGTGATTGCCCATTCCAGAGAACGGATTGTGCGTCATGTCTGGGCTGGATTTGCGCGGAACGAATCACTTGGTTGGTGGATCCAGCAAGGGGGTGTTCTTCTCGATATCCCGGCGGATCGTTTCGCCGAGCGCTCCGATCTGACCCGCGAGCTTCATTGGGATGATATCCCCAAGGAACTTACGCTCAGGGGAGTACTGGATCAGAGCGCAGCGGTTCCATTGATCAAAGTGGTTACGAGGGCATCGAGCGAGGAGGAACTGCATCGATTCCAGCATCCCCGGATGCCGCTTTTGGAGGTTCCGCTTTTCGGAGGGATTCCCGAGGAACGACTTCAGGAGTTTCTGAAAGGTATCGATGCTGGCTTATCCACTTTTCAATCCGAATTGTTTTAAGAGGTTCCCCTCTTGGCAGTGGAGGATCTCTTTTCTAGAGTTTGCTGCATGAATCTCCCTTCTCGCCGCATCTTACTTCTGTTGTTTTCACTTGGACTTATCCTTTCCTCCTGTTCGAAAAAACAAGAGACGGGAATTCCTGTGGGACAATTCGCGTCACTGACGGGTCCCCAGGCAACTTTTGGGCAGAGCACCGATAAAGGGGTGCAGCTCGCCCTCGACGAGATCAATGGCTCTGGCGGGGTGCTTGGCCAACCGATCCGACTCATCACCAAGGACAATCAGTCCAAGCCGGGTGAAACCTCCACCGCCGTGAGAGAGTTGATCACCCGTGACAAGGTTGTTGCATTGATCGGGGAGGTTGCCTCGGGACGTTCGTTGGAGGCTGCTCCGATCGCCCAACGCAGCGGTATTCCGATGATCTCTCCGGCCTCCACAAACGAGAAGGTGACCGAGACAGGGGATCATATTTTCCGGGTTTGCTTCATTGATCCCTTCCAAGGCACGGTTTGCGCCAAGTTTGCTCACAAGCTCGGTGCGACAAAGGCTGCCATCCTGACTGATGTTTCCAAGGATTACAGTCTTGGTTTAGCCAAGAGCTTCCAGGAGGAGTTTACCAAGGAGGGGGGGATCATCACTGGCACGCAGAGCTACAGCGGGGGTGACAAGGATTTCAGTGCCCAACTCACGGCGATCAAGTCAGGAAATCCCCAGGTCGTCTTCCTTCCCGCCTATTACACGGAGGCCCCCCTCATCATCCGCCAAGCGCGTCAGTTGGGAATCACCGTTCCTTTTGTGGGTGGCGATGGTTGGGACTCGACCGAACTCGTAAGTGTCGGCGGCCCTTCCGTCGAGGGATGCTACTTTTCCAATCACTTTTCCAACCAAAGCACCGATCCCCAAGTTGTGGCTTTTGTGAATGCCTATCGCAAGAAGTACAATGAGGATCCTGACGCCATGGTCGCGCTCGGCTATGATGCTCTCCTTCTACTGGCCGATGCGATGAAGAGGGCGGGGACAACCGATCCCGCCAAAGTAAATGCTGCGATCGCAGCTACCAAGGACTTCCCAGGGGTGACAGGCAAGATCACCCTCGACGCCCATCGTAATCCGAATAAGCCGGCCGTGATGCTCGAGGTGAAGAACGGAAGGTTCACCTATGTTGAGACAATCGCGCCGTAGTGTCTTGATATATGGTTCACCCGGACTGCGTGTCTCCGCGTGAGTGATTATCATGCCCGGCTCTCGACTCAATTTCCGACACTGCGGATCGCAAGGGAATCAATCTTAAGATCGAGGGATTTCTCAGCGATACGCAGGAATCCCTCTGAGGAGTCGGTCAGCAGGATGTCGAGATGAGGCTCTACGACGGCGTGTTCAGACCTGGCGAGGATGGCTTTTACCGCGAGCGCGCAGTTTTCCGCGGAATCAACCAGAGTGACCCGGTCGCCGCAGATCTTGAGAATCGCATTTTTGAGAAGAGGATAGTGGGTGCATCCCAGGACCAGCGTATCGATGCCCGACTTGAGCATCGGCTCAAGGTAGCGGCTGAGCACGAGATCCGTGATCTCATCATCAAAGAGTCCCTCTTCGATCAGGGGCACGAGAAGGGGGCATGCTGTCGCAGTCACGGAGACCCCGGGGTTCAGCGAGTAGATCGCACGGCTATAGGCTCCACTGCCGATGGTGGCCCGTGTGCCGATGACCCCGATCTTTCCGGAACGGGTCGCCTTGACGGCTGCCACGGCACCGGGCTCAAGCACTCCGATCATGGGGACGTTGTAACTGGAGGCCAGTTCGGGGACAGCCAATGCGGATGCCGTATTGCATGCCACAACGATCAGTTTCGCCCCTTCCGTGACAAGGAGGTCCGAAATTTCACGGCTATAGCGAGTGACTGTCCCAGCGCTTTTCCCTCCATAGGGAACCCGTGCCGTATCACCAACATAGAGGATCCGCTCGTCGGGTAGCGCACGACGCAATTCGGCAACCACGGTCAGTCCACCTATTCCCGAGTCAAAGACGCCGATCGGTGCATTGAAAGGCGTGGGATTGCCGATATTCGAAGTGCTGTTCCTGATGTTCATCCAATCTTATCGTGTTCCGTGACCTGGTGATCATGTCCCTCGTGGCCCTCCCATCGCTCGAGCGATTCCTCATGGAAGTGTCTTCCCTTGATGAGACGGGGAAAAAGACCGTACCGGGGTGAGAAGAAATAGGCGGCGGCGAGAAAAATCGCCATCAGTAAAACAATGCATGGACCCGATGGGATGTTGGCAAAGAAGGAAAGAAAGAGCCCTCCGAGAGCACTGATCGTTCCAAGAAGAGCTCCGCACCAGAGCATTCGGTTGAAGGAATCGGTCAGAAGATAAGCTGTTGCCGCAGGTAGAATCAGCAGGCCGAGGGAGAGTAGGACTCCGACTGCCTGCAGGGAGGCGACAAGTCCCAGAACGGTGAGAGCCAGCAGGCCCGTCTCAATCCAGTTGACCTTGATACCGGAAGCCCGCGCAACCGCTGCATCGAAGAGGACAAGCATCAGGGGACGCTGAAATAGCACAAGGGAGGTCAGGGTCAGGAAGGCGGCGCCATAGGCGATCCAAAGGTCTCCGTTGCCCACGCCGAGAATATTACCGAAGAGGAAGTGTGTGAGGTCCACCTTGACCCTGGCAAAGCGGATGAGGACGATCCCGAGGGCAAAAGCGATGATGTAAAGCGAGGCCACGGCAGTCTCGTCCTTGAGGCGCGAGTTGCGGGCCATGAGTTGTCCTCCCAGCGCAACCAGCAGTGCCGCCACCAGGCCGCCGAGAAGCAGTCCTCCGGGGGAGAGGCCGACGAACATCGCCGCCACGGCAAGCCCCGGGAGCAGGGAATGGGAGAGCGCATCAGCGAGCAGGGCCTGCCTGCGGAGGATGATAAAGGTTCCAAGGAATCCGTTTGTGAATCCGATGAGCGCACAGGAAAGCAGTGCTCGCTGCATGAAGGAGTAGCTGAACGGTTCCATCAGTGGATGGAGAAACTCGGTGACTAAGCTCATGAGGCGGCGTGGTGAGGATGTTCCCCCGAATAGACGGCGGTACCGTAAGCGCATTCAAGGTGCTGGGGGGAAAGGGCTTCACTAGTCGTGCCGCAGGAGACCAGTTCTCCGTTGATCAGGATGGCCGTATCAAAGAGGGCCTCCGCCTCCGCAAGGGCATGGTGGGAGACAAGAAGGAGCTTGCCGCGCTCCTTGAGGGCGTGAAGTGCCGAGGAAAGGGCCTTGGCACTGGTACGGTCAAGTCCGGTGAAAGGCTCGTCCAGGAGGTAGAGGTCTGCTTCCTGGGCCCAGGCTCTGGCCAGGAAGGCACGCTGCTGCTGGCCTCCGGAGAGTTCCTTGATCTGGCGTTTCGCAAAAGGTGCAAGGCTAAAGAGCTCCAGGGCCGACTCCACCGACTCGCGGTCTTTTGTGGTGAAGGACCCGGTGACCCCAACATGGTGATACCGACCCATTTCGACCAATCCCCTCACGGTGACCGGAAAATCCCAGTCAACCGATTCGCGCTGGGGAAGGTAAGCGATCAGAGGCGCGGCTCCTGACAACTCAATCCCATCGATGAGAATCCGTCCCGTTTCCGGAGCAAGGAGTCCGGCGACCGACTTGATTAGGGTCGATTTGCCGGCGCCATTGGGTCCGAAAAGTCCGACGCAATGTCCCGAATTCAAGGCAAGGGAGAGGTGATGGATTGCCGGAACACGATGGTAGCTGACCGTTAGGTTCTCAATGCGGAGCATCGGTTCCGAGATGGTCGCTCCGAGACTCATGGCAGGAAAGAGTCGGGAATCACGAAGCTGTCTTCCAGCGTGCGCTGGGCCCAGAAGCTCTTCTCGAGGTGGGCCTGGTAGCCGTGAACATACACTTCGGCTCGCACGGCATGGGGATCGTCATCCGACCAATCCGCAGAGATGACCAGATCCAAGCCTTTAGCCAGATCAACAGCGGCACGGTACTCGCCGGGGGATACCATGTCTTTTTCGGAGAGAAGCAGGACTCCCTGCTGGCGGATCGCACAGTGGAGGGGTGCGGGAGCTGTGTGCAGGAGAAGTGTGGCGCGCAATGTTGCCGGTCGGGCTGAGCCTCCGGGTGAAGTGACTGATCCCGCTGCTACTATGGGATTGCCAGGGAGATCGTGGGAATGCCCCTCGGAAGTCAATTCCCAGACAGGCCAGAGAACCGCTCCCAACAGCAGCAGCACAGCCCCAAGTCTCAGGAGTGGATTGCCTTTCATGGGATCAGGTGCTGGATGCTATCTCGTATGAGACTGAAACTCTTTCCCTGCCGGCAATCAACACCGCGACCAGGGGAAACCCATCAGGCAACAGGGCAGAGAAAGTCGTAGACTGCAAAAGCCAACACGAGAAATCCCAGCATCCGGGTCATAACCATGAAGCCACGGCGCTGAAGCAGAAGTCCTCCTCCCAAGCCCAGCCCGTGTAACAGTGCAGTGGCTGCGACCATGCCAGCGAAGAAAAGTGCGGGGATCAAATCGGCCTTCATCTCCGATCCATGGGCATAGCCGTGGCAGAGTCCCGCCATGCCGACAAAGGCTGCCGCGACGGGCAGGGAGGGGCGCCATGCCATGCCAAGGGCGACTCCCAGCAGAACAATCGAGGCAAGGATGCCGGATTCAACCACGGCAAGATGGATTCCAGAGAGACCGGCGATTCCACCAACAATCATGGAGCCGACAAAGGAGCAGGGAAGGATCCAGAGAGCGCGGCCACCGAGTTGTACAGCCCAGAGTCCGACCGCCACCATGACGACCAAATGGTCCAATCCGCTGAAGGGATGAAGAAAGCCCGCCTGTGCGGCCCCGACACCATTCATCGCGTGAAATTGGGGAGGATGAGCCATGGCAGGCCATGCCGAAAGGAGGATCAGGAAGAACGGGAGATGACGTTTCATCCCCTGAATCATGACTGGTGCGGCCGAATTTGCCAACGGGAAAGGGGAAATGGTCACCCCCTTCCGCCATGTTTGGTGAAAACTATTATGCCGGCACCGGAGCCACCAGTCCACCGGTTGGGAAATCG
>CAIZIQ010000316.1 GCA_903933015.1 uncultured Spartobacteria bacterium
AGCTGAATCGAGGCTTCGGGGAGTCCTGCCTCGGCGGCTCCCGCCTGCAAGGCTGCGGCGATCGCCTTGTTGGAGTGGATCGCCTCGCTTCCGCCGCGCAGGATCACGGCATTGCCCGCCTTGAGACAGAGGACTGCGGCATCGCTCGTCACATTGGGACGAGATTCGTAGATGATCCCGATCACGCCGATGGGAACGCTGATCTTCCGGAAGTCGAGCCCTTTCTCGTTGGTCCATTCCTTGAGAATCCGTCCGACGGGATCGGGGAGCGTCGCTGCTGTCCGGATTCCATCGGCCATGGCCGCAAGTCGCTTTTCGTCCAATTTGAGCCGGTCGAGCATCGCGGCCGAGAGTCCCGCCTTGGTGCCTGCCTCCAGATCCAGGGCATTCGCGGCAAGGATTGAGGGTGCTTCCTTGACCAAGCGATCAGCCATCGCAAGCAGTGCGGTATTTTTGGATTCCGAGGAGGTTGTCGCCAGGATCCGGGCAGCGGCGCGCGCAGCTTTTCCTATCGAGTGAATCCGTGCTGTCAGGTCGTCGGCCATGGGTAGTACTTTCTTCTAAACGAGCCCGATCAAAACGGCAACCGGAACTCCCTCGATTGGCAGTTTCTTCGTTGGCCAAATGAGGTTAGGTTCGGTCACATCTCATGAAGAAGGAAAACCATTCGGCTAAGCTGCGCGCCCTCGGGGAACGTTTTATCTGGAGAACCTGCTCTGATTTTCCCCAGTGGGGAAGCGGTCTGGGGTTCGCAAAGTTTGAGTCTCAACTTTCCGGAAGCGATACGAAGACTCGCTTGGCCCGCATCACCTTCTTGGAAGAGCTTCTGGCAGAGACGGAGGCCTTGCCTGCGGCGGCTCTCACGGGAGACGACTGGCTTGATCGCCGCTGTTTTCTTTCGATGCTACGCACCGAGCTTCTCCAGACCCGGAATCTGGAGCGCTGGAGGACAAACCCCCAGGAGTGCTGTGATGGAGCGGTTGGCGCTGTCTTTGAACTGGTAATCCGCCATGCCGATCATCTCACCAAGGCTTGTCCCGCGATCGAGTCGCGTCTTGCTGCGATCCCTCGGTTTTTAAAGGAGGGTGCTGCCGCGGTGCGTAATCCGGTGCCGCTCTGGACAAAGCTGGCCGTTCAGTCCTGTCAAGGGGCCAAGGATTTTATCTTAACCATCGGGGAGCAACTCGCGGCCATCTCCCCAGATGCCGCCAAGACACGTCGCCTGGCCCGAGCTGCTGGGAGGGCATTCGATGATTATGCCGCCACTATCTCGCGGAAGAGGCAGGGAAAGCCCGGTTCCTTTGCGATCGGGCGGGAGTGCTTCGAGTATCTCGTGCGTGAACGCACCGGACTCGACTGGAGCATTTCCGAGATCGAAGCCGAGGGTCACCGACTCGTTGCCGAAATCTCGGCCGAGTTGGAGAAGGAGGCCCGGAAGCAGGGAGGCAAATCCGCCAAGCAGATCATCGAAGCGGCACGTGACGCCTGGGTTCCCGAAGCACCGCTTCTAGAACTCTACACCCGTTCCTCCGAGGAGTGGCGCCGTCGCGTGCTCAAGAGCGGTCTCTACCCGGTTCCTCCCGGGGAGACGCTGAAGGTGACGCCTGTTCCTGACTTCATGAGGGATCATTTCCCCACGGCCGCATACAGTTCGCCCGGGGCCTTTGAGAAACGTCAGCGTGGCATTTTCTTGGTGAATGATCTCGGGGCGACAAAAAAGAATTCCTCCGAGGCTCTCCGTGAGGCCCGGCAGCACTTTGGCTTGGAGCTCACCAGTGCCCATGAGGGATATCCCGGACATCATCTCCAGTTTGCCATTCAGAACAGGCATCCAAGCCATATTCGGCGGCTCAGTTCCCATGCCATCTTCTACGAGGGATGGACCATGTGGTGCGAGAAACTCGCAGTTGAAAAGGGATGGGTCCCTGGTCCTCATGCCCGGCTCCAGCAGTTGCACGATGCGCTCTGGCGAGCCTACCGTATCGTGATTGATTGCGGACTCCAATCGGACAAACTAAGTCACGAGGCGGCGGTTCAGATCCTTGTGAAGGGCGTGGGATTCACGCCTGCCCGTGCCCGAGCGGATGTGAACTGGTACACTGCTCAACCGACGGTTCCGATGAGTTACCTCCTGGGTCGACTGGAGCTGGAACGGGTGAAGAAGAAGTTGCTCGAAGGTAAGGGATGGTCACTCAGAAAGTTCCATGAGTGGGCCCTGGGATACGGCGCCATCCCTTGGCGCTGGATCGAGCAGGCAGGAACCTGATTCCGATTCCGAGGGTTCCCACCCCGGGAATCCTCTAAATGTCTTCCTGACTTTTCTTTGATGCCCTTCCGGCTTCAAGGAATGCCTGGAGGCAGCGCATGAGAAAGATCGCACAGAGGAATCCCGTGGTCATCTTGGCGAGAGGGGCTGCACCATTGTTGGCGGTGCCGTAGCGCACAACCTGGCCGAAATAGGCAAAGGAGGTGACGGTCCCTCCAAAGCCCAGGAGAGCGACCAGGATGGCAGCCTGCATGGCTCGATGATGGAGAGCGTCATTCCGGCCAATGAGTCCGCAGAGAATGAGTGCTGCTCCCAAGGCGCAAGGGATCAACGCGGTCGGGTGAGTGGCTCCTGTCCCGAAAAATCCGCATAGTCCAACGACAGTGAGGAGCACGCCGAAGAGAATACTGATCATTGACATCGATTTCATGACATAGAGGGTGCCAAGCCGAATCATCGGAGTCGAGGAGCGAGATAGACCATCCTTCGCCGATTCGGCTTCATGAGTCACCCGGTTCCAGATTCAATCATCACCTCCATTGCCAATTTCCGATCCCATGCTTCATATCGTCCTGATCGAGCCAGAGATCCCGCAGAATACCGGTAATATCGCCCGTCTCTGCGTGGCCGCCGGCGCGCGCCTTCATCTTGTCGGACCGCTTGGTTTTTCCATTGATGAGAAGGCAGTAAAGCGTTCCGGAATGGATTACTGGGATCGGCTCGACCTCCGGACTTGGGAAAGTTTTGATGCCTTGAGGGAGGCACTTCCTGAAGCCCGTTTTTGGTTCCTAAGCAGCAAGGTCGAACGAAATTACTGGGATGCTCAGTTCAGTGATGGCGATTTTCTGGTTTTTGGCCGCGAGACCAAGGGGCTCCCGGCGAGCCTGCTGGCCGCAAATCCAGAGAGGGTGCTGACGATCCCGATGACCGAGGGGACACGGAGTATCAATCTTGCGACCTCGGCAGGGATCGTTCTCTACGAGGCACTGCGCCAACGAGGTGGGGTGGGTCCGCAGATGAATCTCGCAGGAAATGCCTCCAGCTGATTTTCTCAAACCAATGTCCTCCCAGCCAGTCATCCAGACCCATGAGTTGACAAAGGTCTTCCGCACCTACCGAAAGGAGGAGGGGTTGATGGGTGCTGTCCGAGGGCTTTTTCACAGGAAGTATTCGGAGACCCGCGCCGCGGACCGTGTTTCTTTTTCCGTGAACGAAGGGGAGTTTGTCGGGTTCCTCGGCCCCAATGGGGCCGGCAAGACCACCGTGCTGAAGATGCTTTCCGGACTGCTGCAACCCACCTCGGGGAGCGCCTCCGTGCTGGGATTCAACCCGGCCCGCCGTCCCACCGAACTGAAGCGCCAGTTTGCCTTGCTGATGGGGCAGAAGAATGCCCTCTGGTGGGATCTTCCAGCCCGCGAGTCCCTCGAACTCAATCGCGCCATCTACGGGATCGAGCGGAAGGAGTTCGAGCGGACGGTCGACGAGTTGATCGAGCTTCTCGATGTCCGCGACAAGATGGGGGTGATGGTCCGTGAGCTCAGTCTCGGGGAGCGGATGAAGATGGAGCTCATCGCAGCGCTGCTGCATCGCCCCAAGGTGCTCTTCCTGGATGAACCGACGATCGGTCTTGATGTGATGAGCCAGAAGAAGGTTCGCGAGTTCCTCCGGGAATACAACCGCCGCTATAAGGTCGTCACCCTCCTGACGAGCCACTACATGCAGGATATCGAGGAACTCTGCGAACGGGTGATCCTGATCGATCACGGGAAGCTTTTCTTCGACGGATCGCTCGAGGAGGTGGTTTCACGCTTCACCTCGACAAAGATCATCGAGGTCGATTTCAGCGCACCGCTTCCCGACGACTTCGTCCCTCCCGGGACGGTCTTGGAGCGCAATCCGCAGCAACTCAGGATCGAGGTGCCTCGTTCGGAGGTTCCAAGCGCCTGCACCGCGCTCCTTGCCGGAGGACTGGTGATTGATCTTTCCGTAAACGAAGTGCCGATCGAGGAGGTGATCCGGAGAGTTTTTGGAAAGCAGCAGGAAGAGCAGAAAGAGTTATGTGGAAAGCAGGAAAGCAGGAATTAGGATTACCCAGACCAATGAAGAGGCTTCTCCATCCGATTCTTGCAATTTTCTTAATTGGCGGTGCTGCCCCGCTTCATGCCAAGAGCAGCGAGGGCGTTGCTGCCTCGTTGGTTCTCGACGCTTCGAGCCCCTTGGTGGCGGGACAGCCGTTCACGGTCACGGTGGTTCTCGATCTCAGGCCCGGCTGGCATACCTACTGGCAGTATCCCGGAGATTCCGGAATCCCCACAAAGGTAGAGTGGCATCTGCCCGAGGGATGGACGGCGGGGCCAATCGAATTCGCCACCCCGCACCAATATTCCGAACCGGGCGACATGATCGTCTACGGATACGAAAAGCAGCAGCTTCTGAGGGCCATCATCACCCCACCCAGGGAAATTCGTGCCGATCAGACCTTTGAATTGAAGGCATCCGTATCCTGGCTTGCCTGCAAGGAACTCTGTGTTCCTGGATCCGCCGAGGTCTCCTGTGAGATCGCCGCCCCGACAAACCGGCTTGTCCGATTACTCAGCTCCTATGTCTCCGAGGGAGAGTGGCCCGAGTCGGGACCTCCTCCCTTCGCCGTGACTCTTTCGGGAAAAGGGAAAACCAAGCTGGTGTCCTTCACTGGTCAGCATGGAGCAACCTACGAACTCTACCCCGATCCTGCCGATGGGACGACGGTCGGTCATGTCACCCAGCTTGCCTCTCCCTTGAATAAAGGAACAGCCGTTGTCTTCTCGATACCGTGGGATGGGCATGCTCCGTTCCATGCCCTAATCGTGGAGAAGAACGGCGACGACCGTACTGCCTGGTGGATCGCTCAGAAGAAGCAGGCGGGGATTGGGGCAATCTCCCCATCCACTTCGGGTATCGGACTGGGCATCCTGATCGCCGCGCTCTTCTCCGGCTTCCTTGGTGGTCTGATCTTGAATCTGATGCCATGCGTCCTTCCGGTGATCTCGCTCAAGATTTTCAGCTTCATTGCGCAGGCTGGGGAGTCGCCAAAACGGATCTTCCGCCACGGCCTCGCGTTTGCCTCTGGGATCTTCCTGTGGTTCCTGGGGATAGCTGTTCTTGTGATCATCTTGAGATCAGGCGGCCATCAGGTCACCTGGGGAGCCTTCCAGTTCCAGAACCCGCTCTTTGTTCTCGGACTGAGCGTTCTGGTTTTCCTCTTCGCCCTGAACCTTTTCGGGGTCTTTGAGATCACGCTACCCGGCACGGCCTCAACGTCGCTCGATCATGCAGCGTCCCGTGGAGGATACTCCGGATCGTTCTTTCAGGGGCTCTTTGCGACGCTTCTTGCAACACCCTGCACAGCCCCCTTCTTGGGAAGCGCCCTCGGTTTTGCTTTTGGGCAGAGTCCAGCGGTCATTTTGGCGATGTTTGCCGCGGTGGCACTCGGTATGTCGCTTCCCTATCTCATTCTTTCAGCTCGTCCGGGTTGGCGCCGTTGGATCCCGAAGCCGGGATCTTGGATGGAAAGACTCAAGCAGTTCATGGGTTTCCCCTTGCTGGCCACCAACCTCTGGCTCCTCTGGGTTCTCCAGAACCAGAGAGGTCAGGAGGCGATGATTACCACTCTCCTCCTGCTGCTCATTCTTGGTTTTTGTGCTTGGGTCTACGGGGCTGCGGATGGGCGCTTCCGTTTTCCGCTCCTGCTCCTTTCACTGCTCCTGGCAATCGTCTCCCTGATTACTCTTGGGAAGCGCATTGAACAAACGGCTCCGCTCGCTTCTCCCGCCGGATCGGTAAAAGAGGGCATCCTTTGGGTGCCGTACTCTCCGTCGGCTCTCGCCGCTTTCCGCGCGCAGGGAAAGCCGGTCCTTCTTGATTTCACAGCCTCCTGGTGTCTGACCTGCCAGTTTAACGAACGCACGGCGATCAATGTCCCCGCCGTGAGGCAACTCCTTCATGACCGTGGCATCACGGCCATGAAGGGTGACTGGACAAATGCGGATCCGGCCATCACCGCCGTGCTAAAATCGTTCGGTAGGGTTGGTGTTCCGCTTGCTGTCTACTATCCGTCCGGACAGGAAAGCGCTCCGGTGGTACTCCCCGAACTGCTGACTGAGAAGATCGTTCTGGATGCAATCGGGAAGTAAAATAGAAACCCCTCTTCAATTGCTTTTCCTGATTTTCTGATTTCTGATTCATTCACCACATCACATGAATTTCAAGACACTCAAACTCGACAAACTCGACCAGAATAAGCCGATCGCGGCGGAGGAATACCGTCGCGAACTAAAGCGCTGTCAACTCGGTTTGCTCGATCTCCAACTCCGCCTGAAGGAAAGCAAACGCTCTGTCATCATCCTCATTGAGGGGCCCGACGCGGCAGGCAAGGGCGGGGCGATCAAGCGGACCCTCGAGCGTCTCGATCCCCGTCTGATCCGTGTCTATTCCACCCAGAAGCCGACTCCCGAGGAGTACAAGCACCACTACCTCTGGCGGTTCTGGAACAGGATCCCTCCCTATGGAGAGATAGCTGTCTTCGACCGCTCCTGGTACGGCCGAGTTCTTGTCGAGCGCGTCGAGGGATTTGCCACCGAGGCCGAGTGGAAGCGCGCATTCCGCGAGATCAACGAGATGGAGCAGACCCTCGTCGATGATGGCGTGATCCTCATCAAGCTCTTCCTTCAGGTTTCAAAGCCCGAGCAGTTGAAGCGGTTCAAGCAGCGCCAAGCCGATCCCTACAAGCACTGGAAGATCAACGACGAGGATTGGCGCAACCGTCGCAAGTGGTTAAAGCACAATGCTGCCGCCGAGGACATGTTCCGGAAAACCTCCACCAAGATCGCCCCTTGGACCGTGATTCCCGGCGACTACAAGTGGTATGCCCGCATCCAGTTCGCCAAGACGATTTACGAGCGGATTGCTAAGGAATTCCCTGCTGCCAAGAGAAGGTAGCAGTGCACGGGGTCAGGATCCCGTGGGGGATTTCAGTGCCGAGCGCATGACTTCAAGGGGGGCGGTTTCGTTGAACCAGATCTCGAAAGCCTTGGCTCCCTGATGGAGCAGCATGGAGAAACCATTCGCTGATTTTGCTCCTGCCTGCTCGGCCTGCCTCAGGAGAGCCGTGGTGCCTCCGCTGTAGACGGTATCGTAAACGAGGTGATCCTTGGTTAACAGGCCATCAGGAAGAGGGGAGGGATCGCTGCTCTTCATACCCAGAGGCGTGGCGTTGATGATGATTGTTGAAGATTTGACGGCATAAGCCAAAGTCTCCTTCCCCATATCAATGGACTTTAGGATGCCTGCATAATCATCCCATTCCTGATCGATCAGATCCTTCAATAGATCTCCTTTTGTTTTATTCCGATTGGCGATGATAGGAATTCCGCCCTCCACGAGGCATTGCACTGCAATGGCACGGCCTGCGCCACCCGCACCACCAAGGATTAGGATGTTTTTGTCTCTCAGGCTGGTGGAAAACTCTTCCCTGAAGGCCTTTGCGAACCCGGGCCCGTCGGTATTGAATCCATGGAGCTTCCCCTCGCGCACCGCGACCGTATTGATTGCCCCCATCATTTGGGCAACAGGATCGATATGATCCATCAGATTGAGTGCCGCCTGCTTATGGGGAATCGTGATGTTGATTCCGAGAAAATCGGCTGCAGCGAGTTCGCCCAGGGCATTCTTGAGTTCCGGCGGAGTGACATGAATCCGAACGTACTGGAACGGGTGCTGCTTTTCCTGGAGCG
>CAIZIQ010000317.1 GCA_903933015.1 uncultured Spartobacteria bacterium
CCGATCGCCTCAACCATGCGGGCTCCGATGAGACCGATGCCGATGGCGGATCCTGCGCCTGCGACGCCGAGGGTGAAACTTCCGGTCACTCCGGCCGTGGTGACGGCTTCAGCGATGATGGTGGTGAGCATGTGCGTGTGTGTTTGGGTTTGTGTTGTTTCCGGCCGCCGTCCACGTCTCGCATGGTCCCGACGGTCAAAAGTGTATTTAGTCTACCTCGTGGGATGTCGAGAGCTGGAGGTAGACGAGGACAAGTAGGGTGAAAACCATGGCCTGCAGGAAGCCGATGAGCAATTCCAGAAAATAGAAAGGAACAGGGACAATGCAACTCAGTACGGAAGTCAACCACTGCGGGCAGTGGAAGAGGTGGCCGATGTTGATCATCGTCGCCAGCATGTTCTCACCGGCAAAGATATTGCCGTAAAGACGCAGGGAGAGTGAGACGGGACGAACTAGGATGGAGACAACCTCGAGAACTCCGACAAAGAGGAAAAGGGGTACCAGAAGGAAGAGGATCGGACCTGTCATTCCACCCTTCACTCCAAAGAGTTCCTTGATGAATTCAACCGGGCCTGTGACCTGCATGGTCCAGTAGAACCATAGGACCATCGAGACCACGGACATTGCGATCGTCATGTTCATGTCGGCGGTGCCGGGACGAAGCAGCGGGGTCTGCAAGGAACTCAACGACAGAAATCCATCCTTTACCCCCCAACCAATCGAACCCACTCCGGGAAGAAGCCCGAACCAGTTCGAGATGAGGATGAAGATAAACAGGGTGCCGAGAAGCCCGAAGGATTTATGGGCCATTTTGTGACCCAGGATTCCCTCGACGGCGCCGTAGAAGCCTTCGACAACGGCCTCCAGGAAATTCTGTCCGGCTCCGGGGATCACCTCGATCTTGCGGGTGCAGGAACGGACGATCCAAACAATCACCCCAAGGACGATCGCCGTGACGAGGATCGAATTGGTGAGCCAATAAAGAAAGGACTTGTTCAGGAACTCGGGCGTCTCGGCGGAGAGTTCTGCGCTGGCAAGAATGGTGGGGAAAAGAAGCATGTATGGTATGGGCGTTACCTGCTGGAAAAGGGGGGACATCAAAAGCAAGGAGCTCACCGCTGGCAAGCGATTTTTGAGAGCTTGTGAAATTTTTCACAAACTCATCTTGCCATCGGGACGAGCGTGCGATTTTTTCGTTTCCGATTTGATGCAACGGGCAACTCCTTGTATTTCCTTGGGACTCACTCTCAACAAATCACGGATTCATCCCCGAGTGACTCCGGCCAACACAACAACAACACCGATCCGATCATGAGCAACGTACCTAAAGTTTTTGTCGCAGACCCTGTCTCCACCCGTGGAGTCGAAGCCCTGGCTGAGGGGGGCGTCGTCGAGGTCGTGGTGAAAACCGGCCTCAAGGAAGACGAGCTCATCAAGATCATTCCCGAGTTTCACGGCCTTGTCGTCCGCAGCCAAACCAAGGTGACCCCTGCAGTCTTTGCCGCCGCCAAGAACCTGAAGGTCGTCGGGCGTGCCGGCGTCGGCATCGACAATGTCGATGTGGAAGCAGCCACCAAGCATGGCGTCATCGTCATGAATGCACCCGGCGGCAACACGATATCCACCGCCGAGCACGCTTTCTCACTCATGCTCGCCACCGCCCGCTATATTCCCCAGGCCGATGCAAGCATGAAGGCCGGCAAGTGGGATCGTAAGAAATTCGAGGGTGTCGAACTCCACGGCAAGACACTCGCCATTCTTGGCATGGGCCGCATTGGCACCGAGGTTGCCCGCCGTGCGATTGCCTTCGGCATGAAAGTCCTCGCCTATGACCCCTATATCTCCGCCAGCAAGGCCAAGTCCCTGCAGGTCGAGGTCGTGGACAAGGTCGACGATATTCTGCCCCAGGCTGACTTCATCACCGTCCATATGCCCCTCACCGAGGAGACCAAGCACATGATTGGACGGAAGCAACTACCCCTCCTGAAGAAGGGAGTTCGCATTGTCAACTGCGCCCGCGGCGGGCTGATCGACGAGGATGTCCTCGCAGAGGGACTTAAGAGCGGACAAATCGGAGGCGCAGCACTTGACGTCTTTGAGATCGAGCCCCTCCCCGCAGAGTGGCCGCACAGGGACGTGCCCAACCTCGTCCTCACCCCTCACCTCGGGGCTTCCACTGCCGAGGCACAGGAACTTGTCGGCATCGAGATTGCCGAAGCTGTTCGCGCCACTCTTCTCCATGGTGAAATCCGCAATTCGGTCAACATGCCGAATATCGACGCCAAGACAATCTCCACCCTGGGCCCCTGGATCGAACTGGGTGGAAAACTCGGACTCTTCCTCGCACAGACCGCACCAAAGCGTGCTGAAAAGCTCGCCATCCGGTACAGCGGTCGCATCGTCGATCAGGATCTCACAGCCGTTACCCGCGCGCTGATCACCGGCTTCCTTCGCCACACGCATGGTGGCGATGTGAATCCCGTCAACGCTCCGGCCATCCTAGCCAACCTTGGACTTGAAGTGATCGAGACCCGTCAGAGTGAGGCCGGTGAGTTCACCGACCTCATCGAGGCCACCATCACCCAGGATGGCGTCACGGCTTCCGTGGGCGGCACACTCTACGGATCCAAGCCCCGTATCGTCACAATCAACGGTCGATTCGTCGAAGGCGCTCCCTCCGGAATCATCCTGCTGCTTGAGAACCGCGACCGTCCAGGCATCGTGGGTCATCTCGGCACCCTGCTCGGTCAGAACAAAGTCAATATTGCCAGCATGTCGCTAAGCCGCAACGAGGTGGGAGGCCAGGCACTCACCCTGCTCAACCTTGACTCGGCTCCGGACGAGGCACTGCTCGCGAAGGTGACTTCCGACGCTGATATCTCCACGGCCCAAGTCATCCGACTGTAGTCCTGCTTTCATGGCTGCATCACCCTCGCTGATTCTCGCTGGAGATCTGGGAGGAACGAATTTTCGGGTCGCTGTTTTCCGCGGCGATCCGGAGATGACTCGTCTTCATTTCGCAAAATTCCGTAGCGCTGATCACCATTCCCTTGCGGAGATGGTAAAACTGTTCCTGGATGGGATCAGCCTCGAGTCACCCTTGAAAGCAGCAAGCTTCGGCGTCCCCGGACCGAATGTCGCGGGTGTCGTGGTGGCGAGTAACCTGGGATGGAAGATTGAGATCAATGCCCTCCCCAAGCTCCTCGGGATTCCTCGTGTCGCGGTGCTTAACGATCTGGAATCCACCGCCTACGGTGTCGCGGCCCTCCGTCAGACCGATCTCTCCACACTGCAGGCGGGTTCCGGATCGAGTGCCGGCAACCAATGCATCGTCGCCCCCGGAACGGGTCTTGGTGAGGCTGGCCTCTTCTGGGATGGCAGTCGCCACACGCCTTGGGCCTGCGAAGGCGGCCATGCAGATTTCGCGCCTACAGACGAGCTTCAGCACGACCTTCTTAACTTCCTGCGGCGCGAATACGGAAGCGTGAGCTTCGAACGCGTGGTCTCAGGGATGGGGATTGCCAATATCTATCGGTTCCTCAAGGAAACGGGGCGTGGAGTCGAGAAACCGGTTGTCGCCCGCCAGATGCTGGAGGGAGATGCCGCGGCCGTGATCGATCGCCATGCCTCCGACGGATCATGCCCGCTCTGCACGGCAACCATGGATCTCTTCATTCGGGCACTCGGCTCCGAAGCCTCCAATCTCGCACTCAAGACAATGGCCACCGGAGGAGTTTTTCTTGGAGGAGGCATCCCTCCTAAAATCCTCCATCTCCTCCGCCGGCCACTCTTCCTGGAGAGCTTTTTGAACAAGGGGCGACTGCGTCCCTTGCTGGAGACCATGCCCCTCCACGTGGTCCTGAACGATGAGACAGCCTTGCTGGGCTCGGCGCGTTACGCCTTCAGGATGGTTGAAGCTCCCGCTGCGCCGGCGCGCGTTTAGAGAAGAGCCGCAAGTGAATCGGAGACGGACTTAAGGACCGCGGAAGCCGGTGATTCCGGAGCAGAGAGCAGAAACGGACTGCCGGTATCCGAGGCAATCCTGATCGCTGGATCGAGCGGCAGCGCACCGAGAAACGGCACACCCAGACGACAAGCCTCGGCTTCCCCTCCCCCGCTGCCGAATATTTCATGCTTCACTCCATCAGTCGGCGAGAGGAAATAGGCCATGTTTTCAATAATTCCAAGGATCGGGACGCTTGTCTTTCCGAACATCGCCACCGCCTTGCGAGCATCGATCAGCGCCACTTCCTGAGGGGTTGTGACAATGACCGCGCCGGTGAGAGGAATCGTCTGGACGATCGTGAGTTGGATATCACCGGTTCCCGGCGGCAGATCAAGAACCAGCACATCGAGATCCCCCCAGACCACATTTCGCAGAAATTGCTGCGTATAGCGCGTCACCATGGGACCCCTGAGAACGGCCGGAGAGTCATCCTCCAGAAGGAGTCCCATCGACATGATCTTCAAACCATGGCACTCGACAGGAAGGATCATTCCCTGCTCATCGGCAAAGGGGCGCTCCTTGGCCCCGCACATCAAGGCGACACTGGGACCGTAGAGATCGCAATCACAGAGTCCAACCTTCAGCCCACGCGCAGAAAAAGCCGCGGCAAGATTCACGGAGACGGTTGATTTACCAACCCCCCCCTTCCCGCTTGCGACAGCAATCACATGCTTCACACCCGGAATCGAAACGGGGCCCTGCGTTGTGCCCTGAA
>CAIZIQ010000318.1 GCA_903933015.1 uncultured Spartobacteria bacterium
AGCCGATGGCGTTGGCCACACCTTGACCGAGGGGACCCGTGGTCGCCTCGACACCCGGAGTCTCGTGGAACTCGGGGTGACCGGGAGTGATGCTGTGAAGCTGACGGAACTTCTTCACCTGATCGAGCGAGAGGTCGAATCCAGAGAGGTGCAGCCAGGCGTAGAGGAACATGCTGCCGTGACCCGCGGAAAGGATGAACCGGTCGCGGTTGAGCCAGCGGGGATTCGACGGATCGATCTGAAGAGCCTCGCCGAAGAGAACGGCTCCGATGTCAGCGGAACCGAGGGGAAGTCCCAGGTGGCCCGACTTGCAGGCGGTGACAGCGTCGATGGCAAGTCCGCGGGCATCGCGGGCGGCGAGTTGAAGGAGTGCGTTGTTCATAAAATTGAGTCAATTAGCAGAAACGGAGGGGGGCTCTTTGGCAAGCCTGCAGCGATGACATTTTCGCCATCCCCAAACTCGTCGAGGGAGGACCGACTGCCAAAATCAACCAAGAGGCTGCTGCTGGGTGAGGCAATGAAAGGCCCCCAGCCCCCAGATCAGTTCCCGGCAGTCAATGGGAACGATTTTACGGCCAGGGAAAAGATCCTGTAGAATCGATACGGCGGCTTGATCCGAGGCCCCTCCGAATGCGGGCAGGAGCACCGAGGTATTCGCGATGTAGAAGTTAGCATGGCTCGCCGGCAGGCGCAGCCCTTCCCGGTCGATCCGGGGAGGCATCGGGAGTTCCACCACCTTCAACGGTGTCCCATCGGACAGGGACATTTCTTGGAGACGCTCCAGATTTTCCTGGAGAGGGAGGTGGTTCGGATCGGTCTTGTCCGGTTCGACGACAGTCACGACGGTCTCCCGGGAAACAAAGCGGGTGATGTCATCCACATGACCGTCGGTGTCATCCCCCTCAATGCCGTCACCTAGCCACAGGATCTGCTGCACACCAAGGTAATCGCGCAGTCCTTGCTCGATCTGTTCCTTGGACATTAAAGGGTTCCTGTTGGGATTAAGCAGACAGGACTCAGTGGTCAGTAGGGTTCCACAGCCATTGGGATCAATCGATCCTCCCTCGAGGATGAACGGAGGCTCGAAGCAAGGCAGGCCGAAATGTCGGGCGATCCGCGTGGGCACGACATCATCGAGATCGAACGGCGGGTACTTCCCACCCCAGGCATTGTAGCCGAAATCATTGATGGCAAGACGCGGCGCCTCCGGCCTCTTCACGAAAATCGGTCCATGGTCGCGGCACCACGGTTCATTGGTGGGGTTCTCATGGAACTCGACCCTATCCAAGGGAACCGCTCCGGACAGAAGTCCCCTCACCTCCCGCTCCTGATCGGCGGATGAGATGTTTATTCTCAATGTCTCCGATTCGGCAATCGCCGTCGACATGGCGACGAGTGTCGGCACCACTCGCTGATAACTGTCGGGAAAGCTCTGACCCTCGGCATGGGGCCATGAGATCCAGGTCGCCTCATGAGTTTCCCATTCCGCGGGCATGGAATACCCAAGGGCGCGGGGAGTGGCGGCGGAATCCGTCACGCGCTGTGATGAAATGAAGAAACTCCGGGAGCGGATCAGGCAGCCTGCAGTTTCTCAAGCAGGGCCGCCTTGGAGGCGAGACCGGTCATGCGCTCGGCGAGCACGCCATTGCGGAAAATCATGAGCGTCGGGATTGCCGTGATGCCATGGGCTTGGGCAACACCGCCCGCTTCATCCACATTCACCTTGGCAACCACCACTTTGCCGGCAAGTTCCTTGCCGAGTTCCTCGATGACCGGGGCAATCATGCGGCAGGGACCGCACCAAGGAGCCCAGAAGTCTAAAAGAAGAACGGGCGCGGAGGCCACCGCCTGATCAAAGGTTGCATCGTTGAGTTCAAGGACGTGTTCGGAAGCCATGGTGGGTGTGTTGTTGGGTGATGTTTCTTTTCAGGAAAGGAAAGTCCAGAGTTGGATGCCGAAGGCAATCAGGGCCAGCGCAGCGGCGGCGATCAGAAGAGGAATCGGTAGTGCTGAGGCGCCACCATCCTCATCACTCTCTTCCGCCTCCGACACGGAGGCAGGAGCAGCTTCCGTGTCGGCCTTGGGCAACGCGGGAGATGATTTGGCTGCGGTATCGTCCGAGGAGACGCCAGGAGCTTCCGAAACCACAGGCTTGCGAATCGCGGCTGCGGAGGCAGGCGGAACCTGAAGTTTGATGGTCGCTTGTGGCATTGGTTTTGCCGGTGCCGGCGGGGCAACCGGCTCAGGCTTAAGAGCCGCAGGAGGGGTTGCCTCAGAGGAAGTTTTTTCAGGCACCGTGGGAGAAACGGGAGACTTCGCAACGGGCGGGACGACAGGAGTGGCCGGGGGCATTGTCGGCACGGCGCCGGGAGGCTTCAAAGCGGAGGGAGGGCGAAGCGGTGACGGGGGAACCGGGGCGGAACCGGGCGTCGGGGAAGCGCCGGGAGCCGGGATGGGCGGCACAGGAGCCTTAAGGGGGCTCAGCGGAACCGGACTACCCGGAGGAAGCGGCGATGAGGGGGCTCCGCCGACGGCAGTAGGAACGGGTTTGGGAGGGAGCTTCAGAGGGGGAAGCTTTACGGGCCCGGAAGCGGATTCCAGGGGATTGGATGGGGGTGTGTTGTCGCTCACGTTTAAAAAATTGTTGAGAGAGCTAAAAGCATGCTCCCAAAACTGTCAATCATGCAGGAAACAAGACTTCAAGGTCTCAGGCACCCGGCGCGGCCTTGGCCGTGCGGAGGGATTGAAACTGATCCGTGAGATCCTTGAGAATGTTGATCGCTTCGTGCCGGATCGGATCAGGGGCATCGGGCACTTCCTTCTCGGAGGCTTCGGAATCCTCATCGTCGTCACCCTTTGCCTTGGCGACTTTCTCCGTAGAGGGCTTTTTCTTCTTCGTGACCTTGGGTAGTTCGGGTTTGTCGACGGTGTCCAGCGTCACCTCGTAAGCAACAGGTTCCACGATGGGGTTTTTCCTGCGCTCGGCATCGCGTTCCTTCTTGCGCTTTTCGTCTTCCCCTTTCTCTTCCTTGCGCACCTTTTCGTTGAGAGAGAGTTGATTGAGGGCCAACCTCTCCTTGAAACGTTTCATGTCATCGGCGATGTACCCGAATTCAGGATCCTTCGCGACGCGTTCCTGGGAACGCTGCTTGAGTTGGTCGATCAAGGGGGGAGTAAAGGTGAACTTGCTCACCGGTTGGGGATCAACCTCGTCGTAGGTCAGGGGATTGGGAAGCGCGCTTTCCCCGATCTCCGGAGTATCGGTCGGGGATGGGAGCACGATGTCGGAAAGAACTCCCCTGTGCTGGGTGGAACCGCCCGAAACCCGGTAGAATTTTTGAATTGTCAGCTTGAGCGAACCTGCGTTTGCACCCTGCGAATGAAAAATGGGCATGAATTTTCCCACATCCAGAAGAGTCTGGACGGTTCCCTTGCCGAAGCTCCTTTGGTCTCCGACAATGACAGCCCTGCCATAATCCTGAAGTGCCGCGGCGAAAATCTCACTGGCCGAGGCACTCAGGCGGTTGGCAAGCACAACGATAGGACCCGTGTAAAAAGGCTCTCCCTCGTCATCCCTCGCCACGGTGACTTTGCCATTGGCATCCTTCGCCTGAACAACGGGGCCACTGCCGACAAACAAACCCGTCAGATTGATGGCTTCTTCAAGCGATCCACCTCCATCACGCCTGAGGTCGATGACTAGTCCCTCAATGCCCTCTTTTTTCATCCGTCCGAGAATCCGCTTCACATCCTTCGTGGTGCTCTTCTCCTCATCACCCTGCTTACGATCCATGTTCTGGTAGAAGGAGGGAACGGTCAGCCATCCGAGCTTCATGCTGGCTCCGTTGTCGCCCTTGGCGTCGATGACCTCGCCCTTGGCCTCAGACTCCTTGAGTTTCACCTCCTCACGGGTGATCTCGATGATCTTTTTCTTGGAGGGGTCGGTGGCATCGGCTGGGATCACCTGAAGACGCACCTGCGTCCCCTTCCCTCCCCTGATCTTCTCAACCACCTTGTCCAGTTTCATGTCGACCACGTCCTCGAAGGGGTGACTTCCTTGGGCAACGGCGGCGATCCTGTCATTGGGCTTAAGGCGCCCATCCTTGTCAGCAGGGCCTCCGGGGACGATCTCCACGATCTTCGCGTACCCGTCGTCACTGCGCAGCACCGCCCCGATGCCGACGAGTGAAAGCTTCATCTGAATGCTGAAATTTTCCATGTCCGAGGGGCTCATGTATTCGGAATGGGGGTCGTAGCTCTCGGCGAGAGCCACAAGGAATGTCTTGATCACATCCTCGTCGCTCTGCTCGTTGATACTCTTGAGGAATTGATCGTAGCGCTTGGTGACGACCTTGGCAGGAGGGTTGAGCGGATGCTCGTTGAGGCTTTCCTGCAGAAGTTCCGCCTCGATACGGTCGGACCAGAGGCGGTCGGCATCCTGGAGATCCGCAGGCCAGGGGGCCTTCTTGCGGTCGATCTCGACAGTCTTCGCGCTGGAAAAGTCATGGGGCGCCGCGGCGATGGCTTTGTTCTTGGCTACCCGTTCGTTAACCCTCTGCCGGAATCTGGTGAAGATCTCGCGGGGTGCCGTCAGATCACCATGGACGATGTCCGTGGCGATGGTGGGGGAAAACCTGGACATAAACTCGTCGATATCCCCCTTGGTGAAATAGAGATGGGAATAATCGAGCATCTGAAAATAATTTTTCAGCACCCGGTCGGACATGGGCTGGGGAGGTTCAGAATCGAGCCTTGGGGGATTCTTGTCTGCAAGCGAGAGGGGATGCAGATAATGCCCCTGCTCGAGCATTTTTGCGACGGTGACGGCGATCGGAGCCATGTCTGTGGGGGTCGCATTCGTGTCGGACGAGACCGCGAAACAGGTGAGGCCTCGGCAGAGAAGGAGTGCGATCAGAAGCGGCAACAACCTTGGGAAGAGTCGAGTCATAAAAGAGAACCGTTGCAGAGAGAGTGTGTAAAAGCAAACATCATGAGATGGACGACTCTCTGACAGCAGGTTCCGTACAAATGTTCACGGGTGGCCCCTTGGAAACGAATTGCTACCTGATCGCCGCCCCAGAAGGAAACATCCTCGTTGATGCGCCCCAGGGAGCAGTCGATGCCTTCCGGGACATTCCGATAGCACTTCTTTTTCTCACTCATGGCCACTATGACCATGTCTGGGATGCCGCGGAAATCGTTCGACATCATGGTTGCCTGGCAGCCATGCATCCTTTCACCGAGGAGATGCTCGCGGACAGGAACCTCCTGCGCCGATTCGGGATTGATCTGGAAGTGGAACCGGTCGGAGCAGGACGCCTTCTGAGCGAAGGCCCGGCACAACCTCTCCTGGGCCGACTCTTCGACATTCACGAGGTTCCAGGGCATTGTCCCGGAAGCCTGTGTCTCCATGATCCCTCATCAGGAATTCTCTATGGTGGCGATGTTCTTTTTGCCGGGGGCGTGGGCCGTTGGGATCTCCCGGGAGGTGATCGTGATCTCCTGCTCTCCGGCATCGGCAAAAAACTCCTTCCCCTACCACCGGACACGATCGTTTGCCCTGGACATGGTCCGACAACCACCATCGGGCAAGAAAAGATCAGCAATCCCTACTTGCAGGCAAAATATTGATGGACGACCCGGGCGATGATCTCCGCTCGACACGCTTCTTAACAATCAAGTAAACACAACAGATGCCCTCCTTTGCTTACGTAGCCCTTGATGCCCAGGGACAGCAGGTCAGTGATTTCATTGATGCCGCCTCCCAGACCGAGGCGATCAACATCCTGCGCGGGCAGGGATTTTTCCCAACCAGCGTGAAGGAGCATACAGGGAAGAAAAAGACCAAGGACTCGAAGAAAGCTCCCGCAAAATCAGGCAAGGGAGCCGGCTCAACGAACCTCAAAATCTCCATTCCATTTCTTGAAAAAAAGACCATCAAGAGTGCAACCCTGATGATTTTCACCCGTCAGTTGGCGACCCTGATCGATGCGGGATTGCCGCTACTGAGAGGCCTGACTGTCCTTGGAAAACAGGAACCGGATCCGGTCCTTAAGAAAACCATCACACAACTCGCCGAGGCCGTCCAAGGTGGAGGAACCTTCAGCGATGGGCTCTCAAGCCATCCGAAAATCTTCAACCGTCTTTATGTCAACATGGTGAAGGCCGGAGAACTCGGCGGTGTTCTTGAAGTCGTCCTGAATCGTCTGGCTGAATTCCAGGAGAAGGCCCAGAAAGTGAAGGGCAAGGTCAAGTCGGCAA
>CAIZIQ010000319.1 GCA_903933015.1 uncultured Spartobacteria bacterium
CCAAGGTCGAGGACCTTCCAGAAATCGAGGAGCTGCTCAACGAGGTCGGGACAGTTGCCGGCTTCACCCGTGATCGTGTGCTGCTCATGCCGGAAGGAACCGATGTGGATGCGCTGAGGACGAAGGCTCCCGTGCTTGCGGAAATTTGTCTGGAACATGGATTTCGGTACGCCCCTCGACTTCATATAGATCTCTTCGGCAACACCCGAGGGACATAGGCGGGCGCTTTTGGCGGATAGCTGTGTTGGCCTGCGGTCGGCGTAGGAATACTACGCTCTCCCTTGGCCGCCTTGCTCTCCATCCAAAATCTCCTTGCCTAAAGACTTAAAGAGATTTGGTTTGTGATTCACAAAAGAGGAGGTCATTGAAAGGGGCGTGTGGATCAAAAAGACTCCTCAGGAATTCGAACAGGCTCTTAGGGAGGAGTCTAACAAGCCACAAAGCAGTGGCAGATGGGTGGTTTACACCATGCTCGGGGTCTTTCTTATGATCCCTGTCTTTTTGAATGTTGGAGGCGTTGCTTGGAGGCCTGGGCCACTTGTTAGATCCATGGACGACGTAATGAAGACACTGCCTGTCATGCTTTTCATGTGGCTGGCGGTCGTCATTTTCATGCAGTTCTTCAAGGTGCCTGTCTTCAAGCGCAAGCTGGTTGTAATCTGCCCGAAGTGCGAGGCGGCGAAGAATGATGATGGTGATTACCAGTGTCCGTGCGGTGGGCACTTTGTGGACATCAGGACGATGAAGTGGGTGGAGGATGAAAAGTCCTAAGACATTGCGCCCATACAGTTCCGGATTGCACAAACGCCCTGTGAGATCTATCGACAAAGGGTTTATGCAGCGTCATTCCATGCGTTTTCTTTATTCCCTCCTCGCGGGGTTCTTTCTCGTCGGTTCCCTTCGTGCCGAACGTTCGATCATCGTCGACAATCAGACGGGCCGCATCCTCGAGGACATCGGCGCGAACCGCAGGGTGCCTGTCGCCAGCCTGACAAAGCTGGCACTTGCCATGGTGACGCTCGATTGGTCGGAGCTCAAAGGCGGTAATCTGGACCAGACGGCAACCGTTCCCGAGGTGGCAATCACCACCACCGGAGGCATCAATCCTCTGCATCTTCAGGCTGGCGACGTACTGACGCTGCGCGATCTGCTTTTTGCATGCCTGCTGGCCTCGGACAATGTGGCAGCTGTCACGCTGGCCAATCATCTGGGGAGTGCACTTCCCAATCCGACAGGTCTCGATCCGGTCGGCAACACGGTATCCCAGATGAATGCGCTGGCACACGCTCTGGGCATGCACCACACGCTCTTTCTCAATCCCCACGGGCTCGATGTCTCGGAGGGAGCGGAGCCCGGATCCTCGGCAGCCGATCTGGCACGGCTCACCCGTTACGGTTATTCCAAGCCCGGGCTTGAGTTTTATGTTTCCCAGCCGACGCGTCAGATCCATGTGCAGCGCGGGGCCTCGAGCCTGAGTGTCGTGCTCAACAACACGAACAAGCTGCTCGGTGTCGATCACATCGACGGGGTGAAAACCGGCCGCACCTCGCGTGCAGGCGACTGCATCATCCTCACCTCCGAGCACACTCCGGAGGTGAAGCACGAGGGGGACACCGTCCTCACGACGCCGCGTCGCATCATCGTTGTGCTGCTCGATGGCACGAACCGTGAGCAGGAGGGTCTCTCCTTGGTCCGCCACGGCTGGGACCTTTATAATGCCTGGGCGGCCAAGGGGCGCCCTGCCAAGACCTCCAACTCCCTCTAACCGATGTCCAGGAAGCGTATCGGGGTTCTCACGAGCGGCGGAGACTGCCCGGGGCTGAACGCGGTGCTTCGCGGCATCTACTGTGCCTCCGAACAGCTGGGCTGGGAGGTTTTGGGGTTCCGCGACGGGTACGAGGGGATGCTGGCCGACGGGGGTGACACGATGGTTCTCAACCGTGAAAACACCGCGGGGATCATGCAGGAGGGAGGCACGATTCTCGGGACGACGAACAGGGGGCACTTCACTTCCAAGATTGCGGGCGGCGACAAGGCATCGATTTCCGAGGAGGTGATCACCAAGGCTTCCAAGACATGCCGCGATCTTGATCTCTCGGCTATCATCGCAATCGGGGGTGATGGTTCCATGAGCACCGCCCTCCAGCTCTACCGGGTGGGATTCCCCATGATCGGGGTTCCCAAGACGATCGACAACGACCTTGAGGCGACCGCGATGACTTTCGGCTTCGACTCCGCGGTTGCCTGTGTCACGGATGCACTCGACCGGCTTCACACCACCGCCGCGAGCCACAAGCGTGCCATCGTGGTGCAGGTGATGGGCCGTCACGCCGGATGGATTGCCCTCTGGGGAGGCATTGCGGGGGGAGCCGATGTCATCCTGATTCCGGAAATTCCCTTTAAGCTGGAAAAAATCGCGGAGGCCGTCCAGAGGCGCGATCAGGCCGGATACAAAAGCACCCTGATCGTCGTTGCCGAGGGTGCCCGCACCCATCATGGCCAGCAGTTCCGGAAGCAGTCGACGAGCGGAGAGTGGCGTCTGGGAGGGGTTGGCGAGATGCTGGCCCAGGAAATCGAGGCCCGTACCGGCAAGGAAACCAGGGTCTGCGTGCTCGGTCATCTTCAGCGCGGGGGCGATCCCACCACGCTCGACCGGATTCTCGGCATGAGTTTCGGCGTGAAGGCCGTGCAGCTCGCACGCGAGGAAAAGTTCGGAACGATGGTGAGCTATCAGAATTATGAGGTGCTCGATGTCCCAATCGCGGATGCGGTTCATCGTCTTAAAAAAGTTCCTCCCACCAGCCAGCTGGTCGAGACAGCCAGAGCTGTCGGGGTGAGTTTCGGGGACTAGAAACTGGAATCACCATGAGTGCCACGGAGCTGAAGGAAGCAATCCGCACGATCCCCGATTTTCCAAAGCCGGGCATCCTGTTCCGCGACATCACGCCGCTTCTGGAAAACGGGCGGCTCTTCCGGCAGACCGTCGATCTGCTGGCTGCCGAATGTGCCGGCTGCAACCCCTCCAAGATTGTGGGGCTCGATGCCCGAGGCTTCATTTTCGGCGCGGCCCTCGCCTACAAGCTGGGTCTGGGATTCGTTCCCATCAGGAAGAAGGGAAAGCTACCCTTCCGCACCATCACTCAATCGTATGATCTGGAGTACGGGGCGGCGGAGTTCGAAATTCATTGCGACAGCGTTGTTCCGGGCGAATCCGTCATCATTGTGGATGATCTCCTGGCTACGGGAGGCACTGCCGGTGCGGCAATTCAGCTTGTGGAAAAGCTGGGCGCCCGCGTGCTGAAGCTCCTTTTCGTGCTTGAGCTGACCGGTCTTGGAGGCCGGGAGCACCTGAAGTCTCCCGAGGTCCGATCGCTGATTTCATTTCCCGCTTAGGGAACCTTGAGGTTCCTTGGGAGTGGATTATTCCACTTCTCGCACAGGACCGCGCACGACGTGGTCGACACGGCCGCGCCGGCCGAGAAATTCCCAGACAAGCCATGCGACCACAAGGGCGATGGTTGCTGCCGTGATAACATCCGAGGGATGATGGGCTCCGAGAAGAATCCTGGAGATCGCGATTGCCGCCGCAATGATCATGGCGGGAATGCCCCAAGCAGGGGCACCGAATAGCAGCACGCCCGCGAATCCCACGGCGGTGGCCGTGTGTCCCGAGGGAAAGCTGTTGAAATCCGCCTCGCCGACCAGCCAGCGGCCGTCGTGACGCGGGCCATACCATCCCTGATCGGCGGTGGCCCGGGGGCGAGTCCTGCCGCTGGTGAGGCGGGACGCATTGACCGTCATCCCTGCCAGAGTAGAGGCGATCATCGCCGAGAGAAGCAGGCGCTGCCACCGGACATTTCCGATCCGACGGGCCAGAAAATAGCCGAGGGCGCCCAGAATCATCAGTTCCGGCCAATCCCCGTAACAGCTCAGGGCACCCACGATCGCGCTTGTGCTCCAGTGTCCCTGATTGCCCGCCAGCACGATGCGGGTCGCCGGGGCATCGAGAAGAAATGAACCAAGGATCACGCCGAGCGCCAGAAGCCCGGTCAGGATGAAGGGAATCGCAAGGCGTTTTCGGGGAGCTGGTGTCGGCGGATGCATCGGTGAGCAGTTCGTTCCGGGAAGCCGATAAGGTCAAGCCCGTAACAATCTTCGGGATAGTTTGACTTGCCCGCGCCGCATTTGCAGCTACGGAAGAAGGATGTCTCTCAGATCACTCTTTGCCTGCGCCTGCGCAGTTTTGCTTTTGGCCGGTTGCGCGGACGAACAGCAACCGGTCTCCCGGTCGTTGGTTCAGGCCGCGCCTGCAACCATTGTGGCCCCTCATGCCACGGCTTCGCTCTGGCCGGCGGGCGCCCCTCCGATTCATGCCGTCTCCGCCATCCTGATCGATGCCCGCACCGGGGAAACCCTCTATCAGAAGAATGCCGACGAACCGCGCCAGGTTGCCAGCACGCAGAAGATCGTGACCGCTCTGATCGTCGCTGAACAGGATCCGCTGGATGAACAGGTTTCTGTGCACCGTGAAGACATGATGGTCGAACCGACGAAGGTCGGCATCCGTGCAGGGGAAAGCTATCCCCGTCGCGAACTCCTGAGCGCCATGCTGGTCCACAGTGCCAATGACTGCGCCTCCGCCCTCGCCCGCGGCCACTCGGGAAGCCTGACCGTGTTTGCCGAGGAGATGAACCGTTGCGCCGCCCGTTGCGGTGCGACCGCCTCGCATTTCGTGAATCCCCACGGACTGCCGGCCGCCCAGCATTCGACCGCTCGTGACATGGTGAGAATCGCCTTCCGTGCCTACCGTAATCCCGATCTGCGCCAGGCGGTGGCGTTGCGTTCCTATTGCTTCCGATACGCCAATGGAAAACTCTGCAACCTGGACCCCACGGACAAGCTTCTGCTCCGCGACCCGTATTGCAACGGCATGAAGACCGGCTTCACGGAGGCCGCCGGCAAATGCCTCATCACCAGCTACAGCCGGGACGGGCGTGATCTGATCCTTGTCCAGCTAGGGAGCCATGCGAAGTACATCTTTGACGATGCGGAGCGCATGATGCAGTGGGGGGTCGCCAAGTGAGACGACAGGACATCCTCCTCACGATTTATTCAGCGTTTCCCTAGCTCTTCCACTTGATACTGCAGCCTAGAGCCGAGGGCCAAGGCTGTGGCACGGGATGGGCATCGGCCACCGCGGAGAGGGCATTTTCCAGATCCTCGCCCGTGAGCGGCTGCCCGTTGCGCGGACTGCTGGCATCGAGCCGACCTCGGTAGGCGAGCCGTCGCTTCGCGTCAAAGAGGAAGAAATCCGGTGTGCAGGCCGCAGTATAGGAAGCGGCCACTTGCTGCTGCTCGTCATAGAGTACCGGAAACGGCAAACCTGACTCCTCGACCATCTCCCGCAGCTTTTCCGGGGAATCCTCGGGGTAGGCGACGGCATCATTGGAGCTGATCCCGAGGGTGGAGATCCCGAGGGGGAAATATTTTTCCGCAAGTTCTGCGAGCTTCGCCCTCACATGGACGACGTAGGGGCAATGGGCACATAGAAAGATGACAAGGGTTCCCGCAGGGCCCGCCAATTCATCCAAGGAGCGCATGCGCCCGGTCACGACATCGGGGAGAGTGAACGCGGGCGCCGGGGTTCCCGGTGCCATGGAGTCGGTGGATGAGGTTGCCATGGGGCAATCATGGCCCCCGGAGATCAGTCGGATCAATGCTCAAGAGGAGCCGAAATGTCGCACAATCCTCGTGACCAGGCCGGTCAGCAGGGATTAAGATTGTTACCCCATGCCCACGAAGAAAGCCAAGACTCCAGCTTCCCAAAAACCCGGTCCCGGCAAGCCGCTCCGGATCGGGTCCGTGACACTTGGAGGGAAAGAGCCGCTCTTCATCCTGGGGCCCTGTGTCATCGAGGGGGAGAAGCCCCTCCTGCGTGCCGCCCGCACGATCAAGTCCATCTGCGATGATGTGGGCGTGCAATTCCTATTCAAGGCTTCCTACGACAAGGCAAACCGCACCTCCGGATCCTCCTATCGGGGTGTGGGCGTTCTCGACGGCTGCCGGATGCTCGCTGAGGCGGGCGATGCCATCGGGGTGCCGGTCACCACGGACATCCATTCCCCCGAGGAGGCCGATATCGCGGCGGATTTCATCGACCTTCTCCAGATTCCCGCCTTTCTCTGCCGTCAGACCGATCTGATTGAGGCGGCGGCCCGCGCAGCCGTCTCGGCGGGCCGTGCCGTGAATGTGAAAAAAGGGCAGTTTCTTGCCCCGTGGGATCTTGCCCCGATCGCCGGAAAGCTTCGTGCTGCGGGGTGTTCCAATTTCTGCTTCACCGAGCGCGGCACCACCTTCGGTTACAACAATCTGGTCGCCGACATGCGCTCCCTCTACTGGATCCGGGAGCAGGGGTTCCCCGTCATCTTCGACGCCACCCATTCCGTCCAGCGTCCCGGCGGGGGCGGCGGTCACACGACCGGCGACGGCTACCTGGCCCCGGTGTTGGCTCGAGCCGCAATGGCGGCGGGTGTGGACGGAATCTTCCTGGAGACGCACGAGAATCCGGACAAGGCTCCTTCGGACGGCCCGAACCAGATTCCGCACAAGAACCTTCCGGGCCTGCTCAAGTCCCTCCTCTCCATCCGCCGTGCGCTTGCCTGATTCCAGATATTTCCTCCACCTGCTGAGCATGTCCCTGCTCGGATTGGCGTTGGGCCCGCTGTGTGCCACGGCGGAGCCGGCAATAAATCCAGCCGTCTCCTCAAACGCCGTGGCTACCACCCTGACGCAGATCACCAAACCGCAGGGGGAGAAGCTGGACCTTCCCGTGCCGATCGGCGAACCGGTGAAGGGAATCAAGATCCCGCAGTACGATGAAAAGGGAAAGCTGACCATGAATCTCATGGCGGAGACGGCCAAAAAAATCGACGACCGGCAGGTTGAATTCGGGAAGCTGAAGATTCTTTTTGATGATCAAGAGCAGAAGGAGATCGTTGTGGAGATACCCCACAGCGTCATCGACATGGAGACCAAGGTGCTCGTTGCCGACACACCCACCACGATTCACCGTGAGGATTTTGATATAGTCGGGCAGGGTGCGGAGTTTGACACCGTGTCGCGGAGGGGCATCCTGAAGGGACATGTGACGGCCTCCTTTCGCAATCCGACACCCGTCCAACCGCCCTCGCCACCCCTCCCCCAGCCATGAAGAAGACACGTCTCCTTTCCCTCGTTGCCCTTGTGGCAGGGTTTGCGTCCGCTCCACAGCTATGGTGTCAGTTCGGTCCCTTGGCCCAGCCGGGTCCGGTGGCCGGACCTTACGACCCGGGTGCCCCCGTCGCCATGGCGGGTTCCGATGAACGTCCCAAGGACGGCCGGACGATCATTGAAAGCGAAGCCGGAGCCAGCTTTGAGAACGGCAGCAACACGGCCGAGTTCTCCGGGCATGTCGCGGTGCACGACCCGCAGTTCGAGCTTACCTGCGACAGGCTCCATGTGGTGCTGCGGGCCGATCGCAAGGGCATCAAGCAGGTTGTTGCCAGCGGTAGCGTGGTCATCGTCCAGGAGAAGAAAAACGACCGGGGCGACATGGTGAGATCCGTCGGCAAGTGCGGGAAGGCGACTTACGATCCACTCACCGGGGACGTGACCCTCGAGGAGTGGCCGCAGGTCCAGCAGGGAATCAACAATCAGCTCGCCACCGAGCCGACCACCATCATGATCCTCAATGCCAAGGGTCGCTCCCGGACCATCGGCGCCAGCCGCACCATGATCGTCGATCAGGGGCAGAAGGCCGTCACACCTTGAACTTTTCCGAACGAACGATGAACGCCGAACCAAACGCCACCGACGATCCGATCCTGCGCACCGAAGGACTCGTCAAAATTTACAACGGACGCTCCGTGGTGAACGGGGTCGACATCCATGTCCGTGCGGGTGAGATCGTTGGTCTGCTCGGCCCGAATGGCGCTGGCAAGACCACTACCTTCTACATGATTGTGGGGCTGGTGCGGCCGGACGGCGGCAAAACCTACTTCCATGGCAAGGATGTGACCCTGGAGCCGATGTACAGGAGGGCCCGCCTCGGGATGGGCTACCTGCCGCAGGAAGAGTCCATCTTCCGCAAGCTAACCGTCCGGGAGAATATCATGGCGATCCTGGAGACCACCAAGCTTTCCAAGAAGGAACGCAACGAGCGCTGCGATGAACTGCTCGAGCGTTTCGGCATAACCCATATCGCCAAGAACGAGGCGCTGACCCTCTCCGGTGGTGAGAAACGCCGTCTCACCATCGCCCGGTCGTTGGTCACCAATCCCAAGGTTCTCATGCTTGACGAGCCCTTCAGCGGTGTTGATCCGATCGCCGTCTACGATGTGCAGCAGATCGTCTCCGACCTGCGCGACATGGGTCTGGCCATTCTCATCACCGATCACAATGTGCGCGAGACCCTGGCCATCACCGACCGTGCCTACCTAATCTACGAAGGGCGCGTCGAGAGTCAGGGGGACAAGGACTTCCTGCTCCACGATCCCATCAGCCGCAAACTCTACCTCGGCGAATCCTTCGCCATGTAGTTCGTCAGGACGACCTTCACCATGCCCCGCGCCAAGGCTCCAGCCATCAAGACGCTCACCGTCGGGAAATTTTACGCCGATCACGGGACCGGGCTCGGGCTTGAGCTCGTTGGCGATTCCGCGGGAATGGAGCGTCCCATCGCGGAGCCGACCATCAACCGTCCCGGCTTGGCGCTGGCCGGCTTCTTCCGCTATTTCGCCTCGAAGCGCATCCAGGTTGCCGGTCATGCCGAGCTGAGCTACCTGCGCGGCCTCAGCGCAGTGGAGCGTGCTTCCAGGATCGAGGCGCTCTTTGAGCAGGGCATTCCCTGCCTTGTCGTCGCCCGGGGGCTTCCCTTGCCCAATGGTCTGCTCGAGCTCGCCGCCAAGGCAGAGACACCGGTTTTTCGCACCCCTTTGGTCACCATGAAATTCATCAACTCGGCCACCATCGCGCTCGAGGACGAGTTTGCCCCGGTTGCCTCCGAACACGGCAGCATGGTGGATATCATGGGCATCGGTGTCCTGATACGAGGCAAGAGCGGCATCGGGAAAAGCGAGTGCGTCCTCGGTCTCATCGAGCGCGGATACAGTTTGGTAAGCGACGACATCACGCGACTGAGAAACCTGGAGGGCCGCGAACTCATCGGCAACAGCAAGGAACTCACCCGTTTCCACATGGAGGTACGGGGCATTGGCATCATCAACGTTGCCGCCGTTTTCGGTGTCGGATCGGTCCGTCCCGAAAAGCAGCTTGACCTTGTCGTGACGCTAAAGGATTGGCACGACGTCGAGGAGATTGATAGGTTGGGGCTCGACCGGGATACTTATGAAATTCTCGGCATACCCATTCCGCATGTCACCATTCCAGTCAGAACAGGTCGCGACCTTGCAAGGCTCGTTGAAGTTGCCGCCCTCGACCAGAAACTCAAGGCCATGGGACATGATGCGGCCCGTGAATTCAATGAACGACTCCTGCGGGCGATGAAGCCCGGTCAGAAAAAATAAAAAAGCCGCCAACCATGAGCACTGACACCCAAGGCGACAAAGCCTCCAAAGATCTGACCATCGAGAACCGCAATGGCCTGCATGCCCGTCCGGCGGCACTTTTTGTGAAAACCTCCAGCCGCTTCCGCTCCGAAGTCTGGGTCGAGAAGGATGGTGAGAAAGTCAACGGCAAGAGCATCATGGGTCTCATGATGCTGGCTGCGGGAAAGGGCTCCGTGCTCCGCGTCACCGCGGAAGGTGATGATGCCGGCCTGGTCCTGACAGAGCTCGAGCAGCTTATCCGGACCCGCTTTGGAGAGGAGTAGAGGGTGCTGCATCCCGCCCATGGCCCATGGTGCGCGCATCCTTTTAGCTTCCAGCTTCTTTCCCCGCCTTCATAGGATCCTTCCATGCTAGAACTTTTGCAAAAAGGCGGCCCGCTGATGTGGATCATCCTGCTCTGCAGCGTGGTGGCCCTCGGCGTATTTTTCGAACGCCTTCTCTACCTCCACAAGGCATCCATCAGAGTGGGGGAGCTACTGGGTGGCCTTTCGCTGCTCATCCGCAATGGACGCCTCGACGAGGCCCTCGGTGAATGCTCGGCCAGCCCGGGACCGGCCGCGCGCGTCCTTCAGGCGGCGCTGCTGCGCCCCAAGGCTGAACGCAAAATCCTCCAGTCCCTCACGGCTGATGCGGCGATTCTGGAGATTCCCAAGCTGGAACGGAACCTCTCGATCCTCGCCACGCTTGCCTACATTACCCCGCTGGTCGGCCTTCTCGGGACCATCCTGGGGCTGCTTGATGCCTTTCTGGTGCTCTCCTCCCATGGGGGATATGCGACTGCAGCCGAACTCTCCAGGGGCGTCTACGAGAGCCTGCTCGACGCGGCTTCCGGAATTGCCGTGGCCATTCCCGCCCTCATTGCACACAGCTACCTGGCCTCCCGGGTCAACGACATCATTCATGACATGGAGAGGGCCGGCATCGAAATCGTGAATCTGCTCGTGGATGCCGGTGAGAGGCAGGATCATTCCGCCAACGGATGAGGCTCCCCCGTAGCAAGGGGGCTGGAACGCCCTTCCTCCTCATGGCACCTGCACTCGGTGCGCTGCTCAGTCTTGTTTTCTTTTTGTTACTAGGGGGGCTTTTCATTCTCCAGCCGGGAGTGGAGCTGAAGGTACCTGACTCCCCCTTTCTCCTGCTGCCGCAACACGATCCCCAGGTGGTGAGCGTGACGGGTGCGCCACTTCCCCAGATCTATTTTGACCATCAGGTGGTTACGCCCTCGGAGTTGGAGGAAGCGCTTCACAAGACCGGCAGAACGGGCAGCCTGATCATCAAGGCGGACAAGCTCGCACCTTACGATCTCCTACTCCAGATCATGACGATCGGAGTGCACTGTGGATTCAGCGTTGTGCTCGCGACGGGCGCGACCGGGTCATGAAGCCGTCGATCCCCCACGTGCCGCTCTCCCCACGAGAGTTGGGGGAACTCGCGCAGTTGCTTTTCAAATGGCCGGCCAGGCAGGCCCCACGGCTAGCATTGCCGTTTTTCATTTTTATCGCGGCGATCGTGCAGGCCGGCATGCTCATTCTCTTCTCCATCAGCTACAAGGCCCCCTCGGAGACCCTACCTGTATCCCCACAGATCTATTTTCTCCCAGTCGATTCCGCGGCGTCCCGGCTATTGGCACCCTGGCTCGAAGCCAATGACCCGGCCTCCTTCTCGCCCATTCGTGCGGCCCAGACAGCAGTGCCCGCGCCACCGCCACTCCAATACCGACCCAGCTACGAGGAACCGCCCCCTCCCCTCCGGCCACTGCCTTCCGAGACACCCGGGACCATGCAGCCGCCCGCATTACCCCTCACGGGCGTGATGCCGTTGAGAATCCCGTTTGTCGGAAGTGCCACCAATCTTGTGCCTGCGGTGAAGTCCCTGACAACGGTGCAATGGAAAGATGAGCTTGCCGGGAGAATCCCGGCCTCCGAGATGTTGCCGACCCCCGTACCTGTCACCCTGGATGCCAGCCCATCGCTCTTTCAGGTTGGCATCTCCCCAGAGGGAAGACCCATGCATTGCGTGCTGCTGGAGTCGTCCGGCGATCCCTCCAGTGATGAATCAGCACGTATCTGGATCATGGCGCGCCGCTTCCAACCATCCGAATCCGATTCTTGGGGCCGTGTTCTGGTGCTCTGGGGCAGTCCCTCAGCAGGAGTGACCTCCAAACCATCGCCCTCCTCGCCAAGACCATGATACAGATCACCCTTTCCTGGTTTGTCTTCCTCGATCTGGCGCTTTTTCTTGCGGGAGTTCTGATCCTATGGCTGGGGTATGAATTGATCCGTAAGCGCCGTGCCAACCTCATCGCACGTGACCGTGTTTTCTGCAGGATCTGCAACTCACGGTACACGGACACTTCGGCTTCCGATCTGCTGCATTGCCCCGTTTGCGGGAGTTTGAACGAACGCTCCACCGACGCGTGATTCCAATTGCACGGCACCTGTTCACTGCTTGTGAATAAGTTGTGTGAAAAACTCCCGAGGCTGGCGCAGGATGATGTGGAACAGCGCTGTGGAGAAGATAGAAAAACCGACTTCTAACTAGAGAAAACAGGGTCTCGCGCGTGGAACATACTCTGAACAAGAGTAGATAAGGGGTCTTTTAGGTGACAATCCCGTAACATCTGATGAAATCTTGATCGGCAGCTGGAAGAGAAGCACGACAAGCAGTTCCGCAGTTGTGAATAACTTCGTCTGGACTCGCTTCCTAACAGGATAGGCTCTCGATTTTTCGAGGGATCAATGATTAGGGAGAAGCACCAAGAATCCTATGGAAGAAAGCCTCGGAGCAGGGCCATGGCCTCGACATCCTCCGCAAGATCTTTTCCCTTCGGGGTCTCGAGGATTTTGGGGATTTCGGCAAGCTCCTTGGAGCGCATGATCCATCGGAAAGCATCGAGGCCGATTTTCCCTTTGCCGAGGTTGTCATGGCGGTCGACGCGAGAGCCCAGCGCGGACTTGGAGTCGTTGATGTGAAGCACCGAGAGGCGCTTCAGACCGATCACCGTGTCAAATTCCCGGAACGTTTTTTCCGCGCCTTTGGGTGAGGAAAGATCATAGCCGGCGGCGAACGCATGAGCCGTGTCGAGGCAGACCTCGAGTCGTTTGGGAGCCTTCACGCGACTGATGATTTCAGCGATCTCCTCGAATCGCGCTCCGAGGCACGCCCCCTGACCAGCCGTGGTCTCCAGGGTGATGCGGACCTTCAGGGTGGGATGCTCGGCATGAAGCTGATCGAGATTGCGCACCACGCATCCGATCCCGGCTTCCAAGCCTGCACCGAGATGTGAACCTGGATGGAGGACGAGCGAGCGGATCCCGAGTTGCTCGCAGCGCAGCATCTCATCCGCGAGGGAGCGTAACGATTTCTCGTGGTTTTCGCTTCCCTCGACGCCGAGGTTGATGAGGTATCCGGCGTGAGCAATGACAGCGCCAAGCCTTTTACGGAGGGGATGATCAATGAATGCCTGCGCATCCGCATCCGGCAGTGGTTTGGCAAACCACTGCATATTGTTTTTTACGAAGATCTGCATCGCCGTGCATCCGATGCCGACTCCCCGCTCGATCGCAGCGGAGACACCACCCACAGTGGGAACATGCGAGCCGAGGAGAGGGAGCAGTTCGGGAGGAATTTTACTCACAGAGGTGAAGGAGATGAAGTGGATGAAGCGGAAAACTATAATGAAGAATGCAGACCAAACCATAAGGACAATTTTCTTCCAATGCCACCTCGCGACTTTTTTCCACCACTTTTCTCCCCTGGATCCCTGTGAATACTTTTGTGCCGCACGATAGAACGAGCTCTGATAGCGTCCTCTCCATGAAGGTAGGACTGGCTCAGATCAATACCACCGTCGGTGACTTTGCGGGGAACGCTGCCCGGATTCTTTCTGCCTACCATGACCTGACGGGCAAGGGAGCTGATCTGGTGATCACGCCCGAGCTGGCCATCACGGGCTATCCGCCGCTCGATCTGATCTTTGCAGGGGAGTTTGTGGAGAGGAATCTGGCTGTCTTGGGTGAGATCCACGCAGCTGTCGGGGAGGTTCCGCTGGTCGTGGGCTTTATCGATACAAACAACTCGGGACACGGGAAGCCCTTCTATAATGCGGCGGCCTTTCTTCAGAAGGGCCTTCCTCCCAAGATCATCCACAAGCGCTTGCTCCCGACCTATGATGTCTTTGACGAGGCACGCTACTTCGAGCCAGGAAACCATTCTTTGCCGATCGAGTATGGAGGTGCGAAAATCGGAATCACCATCTGTGAGGATCTCTGGACTCCGGAGTTTCTGCCCGGGGATCTCTACCGCGTCGATCCGCCGGCCGAGTTGGTCGCTTCTGGTGCAAATCTCCTCCTGAATCTCAGCGCCTCCCCCTTTCAATTTGGAAAACCAATCAAAAGAGCACAGATGTTAAAGTCTCAGGCAAAGAGACTTGGGTGCCCTATCTATTATTGCAACTCTGTGGGAGGCAACGATCAGCTTGTCTTTGACGGGCATTCGATTGCGCTTTCAGCCGATGGTGCGTGCGGCAGGGAATTGGGTGGATTCCAGGAAGAGCTGGCCGTGGTGGATGAGTCTACGGATCCCTTCTTACCCGATCATGGGGATGAGCTTTTGGAGCTTTATCAGGCTCTCGTCCTGGGGCTTAGGGATTATTTTAAGAAATGTGGATTTCATAGTGCCGTGCTCGGTTTGAGCGGAGGGATTGATTCCGCGCTCACCGCAGTTTTGGCAGTTGAGGCGCTCGGCAGGGATCATGTCACCGGTGTGGCGATGCCCGGTCCCTATTCCTCGGAGGGGAGCGTTAAGGATTCCGAAGCACTTGCAAAAGCACTTGATATAAAACTTTTTACACTTCCTATAAAAGATTCGTACGAAGTTCTGAAGGCGGGTCTGAAGGAGCCCTTTGTCGGCCGTCAGGAGGATGCCACCGAAGAGAATCTCCAGGCCCGACTCCGAGGTATCACGCTCATGGCGCTTTCCAATAAGTTCGGAAGCCTGCTTCTGACAACCGGGAACAAGAGTGAGTTGGCCGTCGGATACTGCACACTCTACGGCGATATGTGTGGAGGGCTCGCCGTGATCTCCGATCTGCCCAAGACGCTTGTTTACCAACTCTCGCGGTGGATCAACCGGGATCGGGAGATCATTCCCGCCGCCACGATCGAGAAGCCTCCGAGTGCCGAGTTAAGGCCCAATCAGACTGATCAGGATTCCCTCCCCCCCTATGATCTTCTCGACGCCGTCCTTGCACTCTACGTGGAGGAGAACCTTCCGATCCGCGAGATCATCGCGCGGGGGTATGACGAAGCTCTGGTCCGTCGCATTGCTTCTCTGGTAGACCGGAATGAGTACAAGCGGGAGCAGGCCGCGCCGGGATTGAAAGTGACCGGTCGTGCCTTCGGCATGGGTCGGCGTTTACCGCTGGCCCAGCAGTACAGACCCTAAATAGTTGACCATGGATCCTCAATCCCTCCAAGCCATCCTTGGTCAGGCCCAGGCTTTTTTTGCTTCCAAGGGTCTCCGTTTCACGAAGCAGCGCGAGGCGCTTGTCACGCTGATCTTCCGCAACGACGAGCACTTCAAGCCAGAGGATCTCCTCCCCAAGCTCGGTAAATCCCACGCCGTTTCACGCGCCACGGTCTACCGAACCATCGCGCTGTTGGTCGAGAGCGGCATGCTTCGCGAGATTTCGCTCGGGGGAGGGGAGCGCCTCTACGACCCGAACTTTCTTCAGAGCCCCCATCACAATCACCTGATCTGCGTCGATTGCCGCAAGATCATTGAATTTGAGGATCCCAACATCGATGTGATGCAGAACTGCATCACGCGGAGGCTCGGGTTTTCCCCCACCCAGAAGGCGCTCCGTATCGAGGGAAGTTGCGATCGGTTGCGATTGCTGGGAACGTGCCCGAACTTCAAGGAAGGAAAGAAGAAATCGATTCCTGGCACGAAGCGCCGAGTCTAGTGATGCCGCAAGCAAAGCGTCTCCGCAGACGAGATTGACACACAAAAAGTATTGAGATTGAATCTCAATCTCCTCGGAAAAAAGCAGTCGCCGATCAGATCGATGGTGCTTTCCCGAGGGAGCACTGACCATGATTCCACTTTCCACTCTCAAGCCCGGACAGAGCGTGGTCATCACGCGCCTCCCGGCCGATGAGCAACTGGCCATGCGGCTACGGGAATTAGGTCTCCTACGGGGAACCGCGGTGACCTTTATCCGGAGCGCTCCTTTGGGGGATCCCATGGAGTTCCGCTTGAGAGGGTTCGAGTTGAGCATCCGCCGTGCGGATGCCGCGCAGGTTCTCACCGAGCCGGCTCTTGCAGCGACCGGGGAGGCCGCCATGTCGCCCATTGTTCCTCCGGCCCATGTGATTCCGGCAGCAGCAGCCAAGACCCGCATCGCGGTTTCCCATCATCACGGTCAGGCAGAGGAGAGGCCCTCGCCCGGAGTGCAACCCAAGGCCTACTCCGTGGTCGGCAATCCCAACTGCGGGAAGACCACGCTTTTCAACGCACTGACAGGCCTCCGCCAGAAAGTGGCAAACTATCCCGGGGTCACCGTGGAGAAAAAATCCGGGCAGTTCATCGGGCAACACGGTGAGAAGATCGAGCTTCTCGACCTGCCGGGAAGTTACAGCCTCGGTGCTCATGCGCCCGACGAGCAGATCACCCGTGATGTACTCATGGATCTCCGCCAAGACACGCCTTGCCCGGGCCGCATCCTCTGCGTGGTCGACGCGTCGCATCTCGAACGCAACCTCTACTTTATCTCCCAGGTTCTTGAGCTGGGTCTCCCCACAATCATTGCACTGAACATGATCGACGTGGCCAATGCGCAGGGCGCCCCGGTCGATGCCGAGCGTCTCTCGGCAAAGCTCGGCATCCCCGTCATTCCGGTGCAGGCAACCAGAAAGGAGACCCTGCTGCCGCTGCGTCTGGCGCTCAGCCGTGCGGAGCTCCCGTGCGGAAGCTGGGTGCCCGAGATGCCCTCTTTCTGGACAAAGACAACCGATCATGTCGCGGCGCATTGGCCCGGAAGTTCCCTGTCCGATCATCAGAAGCCCCGCGATCCGGTAACCCGCACCAAGGCCTCGCTCTTGCTGGCTGCTCCGGATGCAGAAAGTGGCGCCTTGGCGGCGGAGCTTGGGGCGGGCCATGCCCACGGCCAGGCGCTGAGCCAGCGGGCACTGCTCGATCGCGAGATTCCCGAGTGGCGCGAGACGATCGTGGCGGCACGCTACCAAGCCATCGGAGAACTCTGTCAGGCAGCGCAGGGAGGGATCACGGCCGCAAGCGACAAGCTCACACAGCGACTCGACGATCTCCTCACCCATCGCTTCTGGGGTTGGCTCTTCTTCCTGGGAATGATGACACTGATGTTCGTCTCCATTTTCACCATCGCCCAGTACCCCATGGACTGGATCGACAGCAGCTTTGAGGCTTTAGGAGACTGGATTCAGCGAATCATGCCTGCAGGTGATCTGAGGGATCTGCTCAGTGATGGGGTGATCGCGGGTGTGGGAGGCGTCGTGGTTTTTCTGCCGCAGATCCTGATACTTTTCTTCTTCATCGGTCTTCTGGAGGACACCGGTTACATGGCCCGTGCTGCCTTCCTCATGGACAGGGTGATGAGCAAGGTCGGCCTCCACGGAAAGTCCTTCATCCCTCTCTTGAGCTCCTATGCCTGCGCGATTCCGGGCATCATGTCGACCCGAACCATCGAGAATCCCAAGGACCGTCTCGTCACCATCCTAGTGGCACCCCTGATGAGCTGCTCCGCGCGTCTTCCTGTCTACGCGCTGATGATTGCGGCCCTCCTCCCGGCTGACACTGTGTGGGTGAAGGGGGCGCTGATGATGGCTCTCTATCTGCTCGGGACGATCGGAGCCCTTTTCTTCGCGTGGCTTTTCAAGAAGACGATCCTTAAGGGCGAGACCCCACTTTTTCTGATGGAATTGCCCTCCTATCGGCTTCCGTCGCTCCACCAGATCATCTCGCAGATGCTCCAGCGAGCGGGGATCTTTCTGAAGCGGGCCGGCACCGTCATCCTCGGCATTTCCATCATTCTCTGGTTCCTTGCCAGCTTTCCGAAGGTCTCGGTGCCGGAGGGAGCACCCGAGCCGACGAAAGCAGAGCAACTCCAGCACAGCTTTGCCGGCCACATCGGCCATGCGCTCGAACCGGCAATCGCACCGCTTGGCATGGATTGGAAGATCGGCATCGGCCTCGTGGCGGCACAGGCGGCCCGCGAGGTTTTCTGCGGCACGATGGCCATCGTTTACAATGTAGAGCGTAAGAAGGGAGATGCCCCCGACAGCCTCGCCCAGACACTTCGCAAGCAGCAGCATCCCGGCGGAGGTGCCGTTTTCACCCCGCTCACCTGCCTCTCCATACTTGTCTTCTTTGTCTTCTCCATGCAGTGCGTCAGCACGCTGGCCGTCGTGAGGAGAGAGACCAATAGTTTCCGCTGGCCCCTCTTTCAGTTCTTCTACATGACCGGAACCGCCTATGTGCTGGCCCTCCTGGTCTATCAGGGCGGCCGACTGATGGGCTTTCATTAGGGAGGCATGCTCCTCTGGGGGCTGGTATGAGGGGCGAAGGGTTCGACATGGGAAAAGCGGCTTTACCTGGGAGGCAGCAATGGAGAACATCTAGGGCTGCTTTATGAAGACCATCGGCATCGGATTGGCCGGCTTCGGCACCGTGGGTGCCGGGGTCTATGAGAATCTGGAACGTCACCGCGATCTGATCGCGGAGCGCTCCGGATACACCTTTGACGTGCGTCGGATCGTCGTGCGTGATCCGAAGAAAAAGCGCGATGTCTCGGCTCCTGCCGGACTCTTTTCGAGCCGCTGGCAGGACCTGCTCGAGGATCCCGGGATCAAGGTTGTTGTCGAGCTCATCGGTGGCACGACGGAAGCCTTCGACCTGACGGTTGCCGCGATCAAATCGGGACGCATCGTCGTCACCGGTAACAAGGCCCTGCTCGCCGAGCGCGGAGCCGAGATCTTTGCCCTGGCCTGCGAGCACAAGGTCCCCGTCTTCTTTGAAGCCGCGGTGGCCGGTGGCATTCCGATCATTCAGTCGTTGCGCGATGCCTTTGTCGGCAACCGGATCGAGTCGGTTCATGGCATTCTCAACGGCACGAGTAACTATATCCTGACCCGGATGCAGGAGGCTGGTCTCGATTATCCCGAGGCACTCGCCGAGGCTGTATCACTCGGTTACGCCGAGGCAGATCCCAGCCTCGACATCAACGGATGGGACGCCGGCCACAAGGCGATCATCCTTGCCGCCCTCGCCTACGGCTTCTGGGTCGATCCCGCCACAATCCGCGTCGAGGGAATTGACCGTGTCAGCGCGGCGGACATCCATTTTGCGAAGAGTCTTGGCTACTGCATCAAGCTTCTCGGCTCAATCCGTGAGAAGGATGGCAACGTTGAGGTCGGCGTGGCACCGACGCTCATTCCCCAAGGAAATGTCCTCGCCTCGGTGAACGGTGTTTTCAATGCCGTCGCGGTACGCGGCGATCTCGTGGGTGACAGTCTCTTCTACGGACGCGGGGCCGGACGCGGACCAACAGCCACGTCTGTGATCGGTGATCTCGTTGAGGCGGCCCATGTGCTCGACGCTCCCCGCACGAACTACGGATTTGCCTCTCATAGCCTCTATGGCAGCAGCCGAACGGCTTCCGAAATCATCGGTTCCTACTACCTCCGCCTCTCGGTCGACGACAGGCCGGGTGTTCTGGCCCGCATTGCCGGAGTCCTCGGTGAAGCCGGAATCGGGATTTCCTCGGTGGTCCAGCCGGAGTCGATCGCCGGAGTCGAGACCCCGCTGGTCCTGATGATCCATGAGGCTCCCTACGGCACGGTGCGCGCCGCCCTAGCGAAGATCACAGCCCTCGACTGCGTGAAGGGAGAGCCTGTCCTCTTCAACGTGGAGACTCTTGCCTGATTTTCTGATCCGATGAAGAAACCTTTCAACGACTGCGGCGTGATCGCGCGCTACCGGGAGTTCCTTCCCGTCACCGATGCCACGCCAGTGATCTCGCTGAGCGAGGGCTCCACACCCCTGATTCATTCGCCCAAGCTGAGTGCCATCACAGGCGGCGAAGTCTATGTGAAGTACGAGGGGCTGAATCCGACCGGCTCGTTCAAGGACCGCGGCATGACCATGGCGATCTCCAAGGCTGCCGAGGAGGGTGCCCACACTGTCCTCTGCGCCTCCACGGGAAACACCTCCGCCGCCGCCGCCGCCTACGCCGCCCGCGCCGGAATGAAGTGCGCTGTCCTTCTCCCCGCAGGTCGCATCGCCGGGGGCAAGATGGTCCAGGCCTACATCTACGGGGCAACCGTCATCGCGATCCGGGGGAACTTTGACGATGCCCTACGCCTTGTCCGTGAATTGGGCGAGACCGGTGACTTTGCCATTGTCAATTCGATCAATCCCTATCGGATCGAGGGGCAGAAGACAGCCGCATTCGAGATTATCGAGGAGCTTGGCAATGCCCCCGACATCCACATTCTTCCCGTCGGCAATGCCGGCAACATCACCGCCTACTGGAAAGGCTACAAGGAGTTCAAGGCACTCGGTCGCAGCGGGAAGCTGCCGAAGATGCTGGGCGTGCAGGCTGCGGGTGCCGCTCCCCTCTACCATGGTGCGCCAACGGACAATCCCGAGACCGTGGCCACAGCCATCCGGATCGGCCGTCCTGCCAGCTGGGACGGGGCCAAGAATGCCGTCTCCGAATCGGGCGGCTGCTTCGAGATAGTCGAGGACTCCGAGATCCTTGCTGCCCAGAAGTGGTTGGCCTCTAACGAGGGGATTTTCGTTGAGCCAGCCAGTGCCGCCCCCGTGGCAGCCCTCTTCAAATGCTTTAACCGCAGGGGAAAGACCACGCAGTGCGACTGCTGCCCCTTCCGCCAGATCCAACCCGGATCCAAGGTCGTTCTTACCGTGACCGGTCATGGACTCAAGGATCCCGATACTGCCAAGCACGCCGTGACAGACCCGATCGAGACCGATGCCACCGCAGCAGCCGTGCGCGAAGCCCTCGCCAAACTCTCCTGATGAACCTCATCGTCCAGAAATACGGCGGCACCTCCGTTGGTAACCCCGAGCGGATCACCAATGTCGCGAAGCGGCTCCTCGAAACCCAGCGCGCGGGATACTCTGTGGTGGCCGTTGTCTCGGCGATGTCGGGTGTCACCGATTCGCTGATCAAGCTCGCCCGCGAAGTATCCTCGAAGCCGACCGAGCGTGAGATGGATGTCCTGCTTTCCACAGGCGAGCAGACGACGATGGCTCTCACCGCCATGGCTATTCACGCGATGGGTGGGAAGGCTGTCTCGCTGACGGGTGCGCAGGCAGGCATCGTCACCAATGGCGTCCATACGAAGGCCAAGATCAGCGACATCACCCCGGATCAGATCAAGAAGCACCTCGACCAGGGGGAGATCGTGATCGTGGCGGGCTTTCAGGGTGAGACCAGCGAGGGGGACATCACCACCCTCGGTCGCGGTGGCTCCGATCTGACCGCCATCGCGCTCGCCTCGGCAGTGGATGCCGATGCTTGCCAGATCTTCACCGATGTCGACGGCGTCTACACGTGCGATCCGCGCATTGTTCCGACGGCACAAAAAATCCAGGAGATCTCCTATGACGAGATGCTGGAGATGGCCAGTAGCGGCTCCAAGGTGATGCAGTCGCGGTCGGTCGAGTTCGCCAAAAAATTCGGAGTGACCTTTGAGGTCCGCAGTAGCTTCAACAACAACCCAGGAACAACCGTGAAAGAAGAATCCGCAGGAATGGAACAGGTCGTCGTACGCGGCGTCAGCGTCGAGCGTAACCAGGCCAAGGTCACCGTCGCCCAAGTCCCCGACAAGCCGGGATGCGCAGCCCGGCTCTTCACCGCCCTAGCCGACGCTCATGTGATGATCGATGTCATCGTCCAGAACGTCTCGGCCAGCGGCACGACAGACATCTCCTTCACGATGAACCGCGACGAGCTCGAGAAGATCGGGGATCTCCTCGACCGTGTTGCCAAGGAAATCGGTGCCGGCAACGTCAGCAAGCAGGATGGGATCGCCAAGCTCAGTGTTGTTGGCATCGGCATGCGCACCCACTCGGGTGTGGCAGCCAAGCTCTTTGAAGCCCTGGCCAAGGGTGGGATCAACATCCAGATGATCTCCACCTCGGAGATCAAGATCGCCGTCATCCTCGACGAGGCGAAGATCGCCGAGGCGGCCAAATTGGCTCACACGGCCTTTGGACTCGACGCCGCATAAGCTTCATAACGGGTGAACAAACCCGAAGAGCTATCGCCCGTCAGCTTCGCCTTGGTTGGCGATTTCGGCGCTGGGTACTTTTTGGGGACCGAAAGAATACCCGAGCAGAATCCGAATGCCAGGGGAGTTGCCGAGGGAATCAGGAAATTCGTTCCGATTGCAAGCGATGCCTACATCGTCTCGCTAGGTGACCAGATCTATGAACCCTATGACGGGTTGCCTAGTACGGAGTATCCCTTCACTGCGGAGACCTGTCCGGTCTCAGGCATGGAGGCGTATGATCAGACCATTGGGGAACTATACGCCCCCTACATCCTTTTTCCTCAAGGAAGCCGCAGTGCCTATGCCGGACGGGGATCCAGGAAACAGCGGTTTTTGGCCATTCTGGGGGATCATGACTGGTGGCATCAGCCCAGAACTAAAGTTTACAACCTGCTTGCCTACCCTCTCAATACAGCCGCCTATCCGGCGCAGGTCGCGCCTGACCAACCGCTCTACCACCTGAATGACTCCGAGGGGCGACCCGTTGGGTTTATGGAGTATTTCTCCAACCAAGGCGAAGGGAGTTCCTCGGGAAACTGCCGTTACTGGGATCAGGTCCGGGGCAACATTCACTGGTTCGCGTTGAGCAGCGATTCCAATGAAGTGCTCTTGGGCACGCTTACCAATGGCTATTACTCGAGCCCGTTACCCGGAGGATTACTGCCTGACGGAATGACTCCCGGCGAACAAAATCAACGGTGTTCCCTTCAGGGAAAATGGTTCAGTAATGTCCTCGAGAAATCCTCTTCTCCTTGGAAGTTTGTCATCACGCATCACGCTCCCTTCACTTCGAGCAGCAAAGCGAACCATTTGGGCGGCCATCCCTGCTCCACCTACATGCAGTGGGATTACGCATCGTTGGGAATCGATATGGTGTTTTCAGGCCATGTCCACAACTATGAGCGTCTGTATAAGGATGGAGTTCTTTATGTCGTGAACGGTGCGGGGGGAACCTTTAAGCAGCTTGCCGGATACGTTGACCCTCCGCTTGCGATCAGCAGGAAAAGAATCACCCAAGCTTACGGATTCATGACTTGTGTGGAAGGGGCGGGCACAATGGCATTCGCCTACCACGCCCTCACTCCGCAAACAGAGCTTCCCTACAGACCTCAGGAACCTTCCGTGGAAGACTCCTTCATCCTTCTCAATAAGGGGATGCTGAATTCTCGCGAGGAAATGGAATCACCGGACAGCATCATCATCACCCAGGGTGGTGGCGTGCTGGATCTGAACGGTTTCGATGTGGCCTTGTCCGCACAACTCCAGGGCCGCGGGGAACTCACAAAAAAAGGCTCAGGAGCATTGTGTCTCGGGATGAAGCATCCCGATTTTGAAGGCACCCTGGAAATCCAGGAGGGTTCCCTGGAGCTGGCAGCGAATCAGGTATTTTCTGAAACAGTCCATCTGATGGGGAGTGGTGGAGAATTGTTTGTGAGCGGGATTTGCCAGCGGTTTGACACCTTTCTCCTGATCAAGGGAGCCTTTGCCATGCGTCTGATGAACGGTGGAAGAATTGAGTTTGCAGACAGCTCAGAGTCCGCTTGGGGAGCAGAAGCCTATCTTCGGATCATCGGTAACATGGCACCGGGTAGCATCCGGTTTGGAAACAACTCCTCCGGACTCACGCCCCGACAGCTCAGCTGCATCAGAATGGAAGAGGATCCCGAACAGCGATTCACCTTGGATGAGCAGGGATTCGTGATTCCTGCCACAATCTAGAGCAACAGTCTTCTGAATGCGCAGAAGCCCCCTGTTCCAAACCTTTTAGAAAACAAAAAAGCCCCGGAGAAATCCGGGGCTTTTCGTTGATTGGTCGAACCTCGGGACTATTCTTCGCTCTTCTTTTCTTTTTTGGGAGCAGTCTTCTTTTTGGGAGCCTCACCCTCGGCTTTCTCGGCCTTGGGGGCGGCAGCTTTCTTGGTCTTGGCAGGCTTTTCAGCAGCCTCGGCAATGACTTCCTCCTTCTTGATTTCGGGAGCGTAGTCGACCCACTCGAGGTAAGCCATCGGGGCGCTGTCGCTGAGACGGGCTCCGAGCTTCACGATGCGGGTGTAGCCTCCCTTGCGGTCGGCTGCTGCCGGAGCGATCTCGGTGAAGAGCTTCTTCACGATATCCTTGTGCTTGAGATAGGAGATCGCGACACGACGCGAGTGGAGATCACCCTTCTTGCCCAAGGTGAGCATGCGCTCGGCGAGGGGCTTGGTGGCCTTGGCCTTGGCGAGGGTGGTCTTGATGCGGCGGTGCTCGATCAGGCTGCAGACCTGGTTCGAGAGGAGCGAATCACGGTGTGCCTGGCTACGGCCGAGTTTGACGGTTTTTTTACGGTGACGCATGGCGTTTCAGTCTTTCTAGGGTCCCTTATTCGGCGACGGGTGCCACGTTCTCGACGAGACCGGGCTCGAACTTCATGCCGAGGCCGAGGCCCAGCTGGACGAGCTTGTCCTTGATTTCGTTGAGCGACTTCTTGCCGAAGTTGCGGTACTTGAGCATCTCGGCCTCGCTCTTGAGCGCGAGTTGTCCGACGGAAGTGATGTTGGCGTTGTTGAGGCAGTTCGCGGCGCGAACGGAGAGTTCGATCTCGTTCACGCTCATGGCGAGCAGCTTCTTGAGACGGCTGTTCTCCTGGCTGACCTCGACCGGGGTCTCGTCAAATTCAATCTGGTTGTCATCGAAGTTGACGAAGACATCGAGGTGATGGCGGAGGATTGCCGCGGACTGGAGCAGGGCTTCATCCGGGGTGAGGCGACCATCGGTCCAGATGTCGAGAATAAGCTTGTCGTAGTCGGTGCGCTGTCCGACACGGGTCTGCTCAACGGCATACTTGACCTTCGTGACGGGCGAGAAGATGGAATCGATGGCAATCACGCCGATCGGCTTGTCAGCGGCCTTGTTCTCGTCACCGGTTGCGAATCCACGGCCGACCTTGACCTCGAACTCGGCGTCGAACTTCATCTTCTTGTCCAAGGTGCAGATGTGCTGGTCGGGATTGAGGACCTCGCACTGTGCGGTCGACTGAATGTCTGCGGCAGTGACGGCGCCCTGCTTGTTAACCGAGAGGGTCAGGTTGCGAACCTCGTGGTCGTGGGCCTTGAACTTGACCTTCTTGAGGTTGAGAATGATCTCGACAACATCCTCGACGACGCCGGGCATGCTGGTGAACTCGTGGGGAGCCCCCTCGATCCTGACCGAGGTGATGGCTGCTCCCTCGAGCGAGGAGAGAAGGGTGCGGCGGAGCGAGTTGCCGATGGTGTGGCCGTAGCCGGCCTCAAATGGCTCGGCGACAAACTGCGCGTAGGTTTCAGTGGCGGTTTTCTCGTTCTTGACGAGGGTCTTCGGCATTTCGAAGCGACCGAGGCGGATAGGCATGGTGTCTGATGGTTCTCGTTGCCGGGTTTCCCTTGGCGCTTTCCGGTGATCAGCAAAGTGCTGATCACCCAAGGACCGACGGCAGAGTGTTTATTGCGCGGTCAAACAGAATAGCAGTGAAAGGGAGTGGTGAAAGGAAAAAGTGAAGCCGAGAGCCCCTTACACCCCCTTCATGCTCACTTTCACTCCGCCATCACTGCAACGGCACAAAAAAAAGACGCCACCCCGCGAAGGGTGGCGTCCTTGATGGATCGACCGTGGCGAATTACTTCGTCGGAACGGTCTTGATGGTCTGAAGGATACGGCTGGCGATCTTGTATGGGTCGCCCTGGGAGTTCGGACGACGATCCTCGAGGTAGCCCTTGTAGCCGTTGTTCACAAAGCTATGAGGGACACGAATCGAGGCGCCGCGGTTGGCCACTCCGTAGTTAAACTTGTCAATTGATTGGGTCTCATGCAGTCCGGTGAGGCGCATGTGATTATCAGGGCCGTACACGGCGATGTGCTCGTTCTTGTATTTGTCGAAGGCGGCCATCAGCTTCTCGAAATACTTCTGGCCACCCTTCTCACGCATGAACTTGGTGGAGAAGTTGGAGTGCATCCCGGAGCCATTCCAGTCGACATCCTTGCCAAGCGGCTTGCAGTGGTACTCGACATCGACGCCATACTTCTCGCAAACGCGCTGGAGAACATAACGTGCGAGCCAGATTTCATCAGCGGCCTTCTTGGAACCCTTGCCAAAGATCTGGAATTCCCACTGGCCCTTGGCCACTTCGGCATTGATGCCTTCGTGGTTGATGCCCATCTCGAGGCAGATGTCAAGGTGCTCCTCGACGATGTCGCGGGCGATGTCACCGACGTTTGAGAAGCCGACGCCACAGTAGAACTTGCCCTGGCCTTCGGCCGGGAAGCCTCCCTTAGGGAAGCCCAGCGGTGCACCATCCTTATAGAGGAAGTACTCCTGCTCAAAGCCGAACCAGGTATCGGGATCATCGAGAATGGTGGCACGTGAATTGGAAGGATGCGGCTTGCCATCGGGAAGGAGAACCTCGCACATGACGAGCAGCCCGTTCTCACGGGTGGGATCGGGGTAGCTGGCTACGGGCTTGAGAATACAATCGGAGCTTTTGCCCTCGGCCTGGCGTGTGGAGCTACCATCAAATCCCCACTCTGGGAGATCCTTCAACGCGGGGAACTTTGCGAATTCCTTGATCTGGGTCTTGCTACGGAGGTTGGCAACGGGCTCGTAACCGTCGAGCCAGATGTATTCGAGTTTGTACTTCGCCATGTGATTGGGGTGTTTGTGGTGAGTCCGATGTCTTTTTTTGATCACGTTCCGCGTTCCGGACTGCCGGCGAAATGTGATGTCCCGACTTTATGGTAGGGCAACAAGGGATCAAGCAACTTCAATGCCAGAATGCGAAATTCCTCTTCTGAGAGGAATTTCGAGTGGAAAGTGGGAATGTAAAAAGTGAGAAGGTAGAGTGAAGGGGAGCAAACTAACCCCAGCCCACTTTTTACCTCTTACCTTCCCACCCACTCCATGATCACCGTCAAGGATACCCAGCGCGCGACCGTTCAAGTCTGCTTCGACGGGAGCGTGCGAAAAGCCTTCCATGGTCCCAAAGCCAAGGAGCGCTTCGGGAACGAACTACATGTTCTCCTCCATCTGGAGAAGGCTGGGTGTGATTTCGTGCCCCGCGTGATCGCTGCGGATCCCGAGAAGCTTCTGCTGGTGACCACCAACTGCGGTTCCCGTGTCGATCGGCTTGATGGGGAACGCTGTGCGGAGCTCTTTGCGGAACTTGAGCAGTACGGAGTCCGTCATGACGACCCCGAGATGCGCAATGTCACCTACCGTCAGCAGGATGGGCGATTCTGCCTAATCGATTTCGAATTTGCCACGGTGCTGGGGAGTAGCAAGCCGGCTCGGGAGCGCGCTGAGAATCTGGAAAAAGTCCCCGCAATAACTCCCCTGGCCCTTTCGTGGTCTGGTTGCTCCGAGTGCGGATCGGTCCGTTCTAATAACGAAGATGCTTTCGTGGGATTGGTCATTGATGCGGCGGAGGTGCGGCATCTCGGGAAAATTGGATCCTCCTCAAGCGATCATGACCTGCTCTTTGCCGTCAGCGACGGGATGGGGGGTGCGAGCGCCGGTGAATTTGCGAGCCGGATCACCGTTGAGAAAATCACACGCATGTTCCCTCCTCTTATCCGGCAGAGGGCGCGAGGGACGCCCATTGGCTTCGTAGCGGCCTTCGAGGCGCTCTTCGCAGAAATTCACAAAGCGCTTCAATATCTGGGTGACAGCTACGAGGAGTGCCAGGGCATGGGGTCCACCCTGAGCCTCTGTTGGTTTTCAGGGGGGACGATGCACTTCGCCCACATCGGTGACACGCGGATCTATCACATTTCTAAGGATGGACAGATCACTCAGCTCACCAACGACGACACGCATGTCGGCTGGCTCAGGCGTACCGGTCAGATTAGCGAGAGGGAGGCGCGGGAGCATCCGGCAAAAAACCGTCTGCAAAAGGCCCTAGGTGCCGGCAATCAGTTTGTGAATCCTCAGGTGGGAGAGGTTTCCTATTTGCCTGGCGACCATTTTCTCATTTGCTCCGATGGGGTTACCGATGCTTTCACCGATGAAAGGATCGCCGAAATTTTGAAGGAATCTCCCAAGAAAGGAACTCCCGCCCAGCACCTCGTGACGGAGGCCGTGAATTACTCCGGCAAGGACAATGCAACCGCGATGATCGTGGCGGTCGGTTAACGAATCAGGCCATCGGCTGGCCCGCTTCATAGCGCGCCAGTTCCTCAATGCGCTTCACGTGACGGCCACCTTCGAACGGCGTGGAGAGCCAGAGGTCGACCAGACGCTTAGCGGTCTCGAGAGAGACCATGCGCTCGCCGATGGAGAGGACGTTTGCGTTGTTGTGCTGGCTGGCAAGTTTGGCGGTCTCGTCGCTCCATGCGATGGAACAGCGGATCCCCTTTACCTTGTTGGCGGCGATGGCCTCGCCGTTTCCGGAACCGCCGAAGACGATGCCTCTCTCGGCTTCCCCATGGGCCACCTTCTCAGCTGCGGGAATGCACCAGAGGGGGTAGTCGGTGGAGTCGGCGGAGTGCGTCCCGCAGTCGATCACTTCATGACCCTGTGTGCGGAGCATCTCGGCGATAGCCTGCTTGTATTCGAATCCTGCGTGGTCGCTTCCAAGAGAGATTTTCATGATGTCAAAAAGATCAGCCCTCAATCGTGTTGATTTCGACCGGTTCGACCTTCACTCCGAGTTCCTCGAGCCATGCGATGGCCCTCTTCGTCTCGCCGCGTTCGCCGATGATCTCCAGGCAGACGAGGCCGATCTCGTTGGTGACGCTGGCTTGACGCACATTCGTCGTGACCGCGAACTTGTGCCCGAGCTCATAGACGATGGGTCGCGTGATGAGCTTTGCCGGATACATGAGCCAGAGACGGGTCGTTTCCATGGAATTGAAGATCGGAGGTTAGCGGCGCGAACGCAAGAGGACTATCTACTATCCTCCGGCGATCGCAGGGACGATGGAGATGACATCGGCCTCCTTGATCGGGGTCTCCTTTTCCTGGAGAAAGCGAACATCCTCATCGTTCACGAAGATGTTCACGAAGCGGCGGATGGAACCGTTTTCATCCACGATGCGTTCGCCGAGACCGGGAAAGGTGGCGTTAAGATCATCGAGGACAGCGCCAAGAGTGACTCCGGAGGAGGTCACTTCCTCTTGGTTGTTGGTGAGTTTGCGGAGAGGGGTGGGGATGCGGATGGTTGGCATGGGATTAGGTTTTTAGGCTGAAGGTTGTAGGGATTTTAGGACTTGATGGCGACCTCGTCGGCAACGAGGGCCTCGAACTCGCGGAGGCTGGCTCCGATGATGCGCGGCTCGCCGACCTTGCCGACGATGGCCTCCTGAGTCTTGAGGCCGTGGCCGGTGATGCAGAGGACGGCGCTCTCGTCTTTAGGAATCTTGCCGGAAGCGATCAGCTTCTTGGCACAGGCGACGGTCACCCCACCAGCGGTCTCGGCAAAGATGCCGGCGTACTCTGCCAGCAGCTTGATACCCTCGACGATCTCCTCATCGGTGGCATCCTCGCAGCTTCCGCCGGTCTCACGCATGGAGCGGATCGCGTAGTAGCCATCGGCGGGAGTGCCGATGGCCAGGGACTTGGCGATGGTGTCGGGATTCTGGACCGGCTTGACGATATCGGTGCCGGCCTTGAAGGCGGAGCTGATCGGGGAACACCCCGTGGCCTGCGCGCCATGGATCGTGAACTCACTTTTCTCGACGATGCCGAGGTCAATGAATTCCTTGTAGGCCTTGTGGATCTTGGTCAGGAGCGATCCGGAGGCCATGCAGGCGACTGTGTGCCGGGGGAGCTTCCAGCCGAGCTGTTCGGCGATCTCGAAGCCCATGGTCTTGGAACCCTCAGCGTAGTAGGGGCGAAGATTCACGTTCACAAAGCCCCAGCCGTACTTGCCGGCGATCTCCGAACAGAGGCGGTTCACCTGGTCGTAGGGGCCGGTGATCCCGATCACATTGGTCCCGTAGACGAGCGAGCCGAGCACCTTCCCCTGCTCCAGGTTGGAGGGAATCAGGACATAGCTCTTGAGGCCCGCGTTGGCGGCGTTGGCGGCCACTGAGTTGGCCAGGTTGCCGGTGGAGGCGCAGGCGACGACCTCGAAGCCGAGTTCGCGTGCACGGCTCAGGGCCACGGAGACCACGCGGTCCTTGAAGGAGAGGGTCGGGTAATTGACCGAGTCATTTTTGATCCAGAGCTCGCGGATGCCGAGCTTCTTGGCCAGACGGTCGGCCTTCACCAGCGGGGTGAAGCCCACCTGCGTGCCGACGGTCGGCTCGCCATCGATCGGGAGCAGTTCCCGATAACGCCACATCGTCTGCGGACGGGACTCGATCAGTTCGCGGGTGAATACCTCGCGGATCGCATCATAATCATAAGCCGCCTCGAGCGGGCCGAAGTCGAATTCGCAGATGTGGATCGCCTCTTTCTCGTAGAGGCGTCCGCATTCACGGCATTTCAGATTACTGAACCAGGGTTTCTTGGACATGGGATCTTGTTCGTTTTATTCCGATCAAGAGTGGCGAGGAGACCTGGTGCCCTGATCAAGGATGATCGACGGCTCTGCCAGATATCTCATCTTTCCCCCGCTTTCGCGGAGCTGGATTTGGCACCTGGCCCTACGAAGAACTTCGTAGCGGTTGCCGTGACATCATCGGGCCAGTCCCTCCGTCACTCTTGATAAGATTGAGAAGTAATCATTCCCGTGAAGCCCCGTAGCGTCAAGAGAAGATTGAGCAAATGCGTTGACCATAGAGTCATTCTCAGCTTAGATATTTCACTCTTCACGCAGCCGTAGCTCAATTGGATAGAGCATCTGACTACGGATCAGAAGGTTAGGGGTTCGACTCCCTTCGGCTGCACTCCCCCTCATGTTTTTCCGAGGGGTTTCCACCAAGTTCCGGTGACTTCGTCAGCTCACGAACTCGAGTTTGTCGAGTCGAGGCACCAGTCCCTGATCGGCGGCACGGCCCAGGAATTCCCGAATCGCGGCACGGCCGCTCTCACCGTAGTCGAGGGTATAGTCGTTCACGTACATCCCGATGAATTCGTCGGCTAGCGGCACCTCCATGCCACGGGCATGGGCCATGCTGTGGTCGACTGCGGCGCGGCGATGCTCCAGACCATAGCGGATGCTCTCCTTCATGATGATGTTGAGCTCGCGGCGCTGTTCGGAGTCGAAGTCCTTGCGGATCACATTGCCGCCGAGTGGAAGAGGGAGGCCGGTCTCGGCCTTGAACCATTCGCCCATGTCGGCGATTTTCTCGAAGCCCTCGTTAGCGTAGGTCAGCTGTCCCTCGTGGATGATCAGGCCGACATCGACGGAGCCGGAGCGGATGGCATCGAAGATCTCGTCGAAGGGAACGACGGTGTGGTTGAACTCAGGCCCGAGGAAGAGCTGCGCGCTCAGGTAAGCGCTGGTCATGAGACCGGGGACCGCGATCTTCTTCGAGCGAAGCCATGTTTTCTTCTCCTCGAGGGAGGCATCGGCAGCGGGGCCTTGCCCCTTCAGGGCAACGAACATCGGGCCGTAACCATCACCCATGCTGGCTCCACACGGCAGCAGCGCATACTTGTCGAGCAGGTGGGAGTAGGCGTGGATCGAGACGGCGGACAGGTGGAGTTCCCCGCGCATCGCACGCTCGTTGAGCGTCTGGATGTCCTGGAGGATGTGCTGGAACTTGTATCCCATTAGGTCGATCTTCTCGGCCGCCATGGCATAGAACATGAAGGCATCATCGGGATCGGGAGAGTGGCCGAGCAGAAGCGTGGTATCGGGAGCGTGGGACATGGAAGGAAAGGATGAAGGAATAATTAAAAATGATGAAGTAAAAGACGGCGGGGAGAGAGTTGAGAAAATATGGAACTCAGGAAATCAGGAACAGGGCCAAGAGGGTGGACTGAGGATTCTTTCCTATTTTCCTGAGTTCCACATTCATCTTTGGGCCAGTCTCCGCAGAAGAGCGGGGCCTTGGTAGATGAAGGAGGTGTAGACCTGGAGGAGATCCGCTCCCGCGTCGAGGCGTTCCCGGGCCGATACGGCATCGCTGATTCCTCCGCAGGCGATCACGGGGAGCTTGGTCTGATTTCGGATCGTCTGCAGCGCTGCGAGCGAGCGTGCACGCACGGGGAGGCCGCTGAGGCCCCCCGTCTGATCACGATCCTTGGGGATCGCCGAGTGGTCGAGCGTGGTGTTGGTGGCGATCAGTCCGGCGAGCTCTTCGGACTCGGCAAGCTGGACGATCGCCACGAGATCCTCCTCCGCGAGATCGGGGGCCACCTTTACGAAGAGGGGACGGCGGGAGGCTCCCTCCCAATCACGCAGCGTGCGGATGATCCGTCCAAGTGCCTCGGTTGATTGGAGATCGCGGAGACCCGGGGTATTGGGCGAGCTGACATTGATCACGAAGTAATCGCCGAGGTCATGGAGCCGCCGGAACGATGCCAGGTAATCCTCGTGCGCCTTCTCGGCAGGGGTGACCTTCGACTTGCCGATGTTCAGGCCGACAGGAATCCGGGGCCAGCGACCCTCGGCATGGAGCGCCTCCAGGCGCGTGGCCACGGCTTCCGCTCCCTCATTGTTGAATCCGAGCCGGTTGATCAGCGCCTGCTGCTGGGGGAAGCGGAACATGCGCGGCTTCGGATTGCCTGGCTGGGCACAGGCGGTGATGGTCCCCACCTCGATGAAGCCGAACCCGAGTGCCTCCCAGGCAGGGAGAGCGAGCCCGTTCTTGTCCATGCCCGCGGCGAGGCCGACCGGATTCGGGAAGGTGATCCCGGCGACCGTGCGGGGAGAGGAGGGAACAGCTTTGCCGGCGCTCAGGCGAACGAGAGCGGGAAAGTGTGATCCTATCTCTAGGGCACTCATCACGAGGTCATGGGCCTCCTCGGCATCCATGGAGAAGAAAATTGGGCGGATCAGATTTTGGTAAAAGTCCATCGGGGATAAATTAATCTGGAAATCAGGAAGGCAGGAAGCCGAGAGAGAGGGTGAATAGGATCTCCAAGGGGATGAGTAGAAGAACTCCCAGGGAAAAACGGTGATGAAGGAGATGCCGACCAGCAGATCAGCATGTTTCCTGTCTTCCTGAGTTGCGTATTTATTCCTTCAGTTATCCCTCTCTGCGTCTCTGCGCCTCCGCGCGAGAAATTCCATAACCTACTTCCCGATGCAGAAGCTGGAGAAAATCTTGCCGAGGATTTCTTCCGTACCCGCGGCGCCGACCACCTCACCGACGGCGGCGAGTGATGAGCGGAGTTCCACGGCGATGAGTTCGGGAGGCTCCCCGGCGCCCAGCAGCGCGATGGCTGCGTTCAGCGACGAAGCGGCGCGCCTCAGGCATTTCTGATGGCGTGCATTGATCGCCGCACCATCAGGCAGTTCCTCGCCGGCCGATCCGCGGGTGCCGGTGACTTTGGAGAGGATCGCTTCGATCAACGACTCGATCCCCTCGCCCGTCCTGCAGGAAATGGTCACCCCCTCGGGTAATAGGGACAATCGCGTGCGGTCCTCCATCAGGTCGATCTTGTTGAAGACCAGCAACTCCTCCGCGAAGAGAGGCTCCACCGAGGGATTCTGCCCGGAGGCATCCACGAGATGGATTCGCAGATCTGCCGTCTCTGCCACGCGGCGTGCCCGCTCCACGCCCTCGCGTTCCACGGGATCCGAGGTCTCGCGCAGACCCGCCGTGTCGATCACGCGGAAGGGATAGCCGCCGAGGCTCGCCCGCTCCTCGATCGTGTCGCGGGTGGTTCCCGGCGTCGCACTCACGATGGCGCGTTCCGCGCCGAGCAACCGGTTCAGTAGGCTCGATTTCCCGGCATTCGGCGCACCGCAGAGGGCCAGCGTGATCCCCTCCCGTAAGAGTCGTCCTTCGTTCGCCGTCGCAAGAAGGCCGGAGAGATGGGCTGCGATCCCCTCCATCCGCTTACGGAGGGCTGCTCCGCTCTCGGGATCGATCCCCTCCTCCGGGAAATCGATGAAGGCCTCCAGATGGGCGACACTCTCGAGAAGCTCCCCGCGGAGCGCATGGATCTCCTTGCCGAGCCGTCCCTCCAGCTGCGCTGCGGCCGCGCGTGCGGCCTTCGGTGTCCCGGCACTGATGAGATCCATCACCGCCTCGGCCTGCGTCAGGTCGAGCTTACCATTCAGGAAGGCCCTCTCGGTGAATTCCCCGGGTCGTGCCATGCGGGCGCCGGCATCGAGCGCCGCGCCCAGGACGCGGGCGGCCACCAGCGACCCTCCATGGCCGCTGATCTCGACAAGATCCTCACCCGTGTAGCTCCGGGGATTGCGGAAGACCGTCAGGAGCACTTCATCGAGAACCTCCTTCTTGGAATCGATGATCCTACCGAAAGCCACCCGTCGCTCCTCTAGGGCGGAGGGAGATTTCGTTCCGCGAAAGATCGTGTCGGCCACGGCCAGCGCCTGCGGTCCGCTGATGCGGATGACGGCGAGCGCCCCCTCACCCGGAGGAGTGGCCAGTGCGGCAATGGTTTCTCCATTCATACTGATCAGTTCCAGCATGCCAGCACGAGATGGCCGGGTTTGGTGTAAAAGAACCCGAGCTTTAGGTCAGGAAAGAGCACATGGGCGAAGGGAGCGTCGTTTCCTGTCGCCCCAGGAAGAGTGGGCTGGAGCACCTCGCTGACGGCGCCATTTTGGGCAACCTTCAGCAGGCGTCCCTGCTCATCGACAAACCACATCCGCTTTCCATCGGGATCATCACCGACACGCTCGGCAGGTAGCCAGCCAAGAACCTTTCCATCGGGATCAATGATCCAGCTTCGGAAGCTTTCCTCGCGATACCAACGCCCCGGTGGAACCGGATATTTATTGCCGCCTACCCATGTTGTAAGAGAGCCCGGGAAAAACCCAAGGTTGTCGGTATCTTTGCAAGGAATGCAGGAATTCCACCGATGGCTGGAGGCATTCATAGAATAGTCAGGCCAACCGACCCCCGGTCCGTGTCCAGGCTCATCCCATGAGATTCTTGCTAAGCCGTCGTCTGAGTCCGCTGTTGCACCACAGAGTGCGAATCTTGACCCCAAGTTCCTAAAATCAACGGAGGTCTTGAGTGATGATATTTTTTCTACTGGCAACCACGAAGAATCAGGAACCCAGAGATGATGTCGCGTGAGCCATCTTCCTATCTTTGGTCTCCACCCCCATTCGGAGACTCTGAGATTAGTTCGATCACACCCCGCTGCCAGAATATGGATAATCCAATGCCGTTGATCGCAATCAGCTATCGCCCAATCCGCGCTGTAATGGGATGGAATACCAGCGTCGTCGGGGTCTTTTGAATATTTCATCAAGGAGAAGGAGCTCAGCAATTTGTTATTTGGCGAATAAATGTAAACCCTTCCATCAAAGTCCCAGAGATCCGTCGTAATCCATTGGCCATCCGGGAGGAAGGCCCCATACCAATGACGTCCGGTGCCATCCCGACGTGGAACCTTGGCCTCGGCAAGAGAGGTTCCCTTCTCGTTAAAGAGCCATCCTCTCTTCGAAGTCCAGAGTTCGAAGTTCTTGGGTCCGATGCGTCGGATCGCACAGGCATACCTAGAGTTCCAACGATCTTGTGGGAGATCCCATTCCTTGATCGTCGTTAGGGGCAGGGCGACTGCATTTGTAGGCACAGGAAGTTCCGCTTGGGCAACAGATTTCCCAGCAAACAACTCTTCTCCAATGTCCATATCTTGAGCCTTGATAGCCAGTTCCAAGACTTGCTGACGGATTTCCCCTTTCTTCTTCGGATCTGCTTCCTCATGCCACGCCTTGAGTCCCGCTTGGGCATACGGCAACGCTTTCTCATCCCAGCAATCTTCCGGAACATTCGTCCAAGACATCTCCGGTGTTGGCGCAGTGGCTACGTTGGTCGCAATCGAGTTGGTGGCAGACTCCGTAGAGGCATTAGTCAGTATGGTCTCCTCGGCGTGGAGGAGTAGCGCTAATCCGAAGAAAACCGGCAGCGCGCGTTTCATGAACTTTTAGTTCCCTTATTTCCTCAATCCTTGAGCACGGACTCGAGGGTGCTGCCAAAGGTGGGGTAGGAGGTGGCGACGCACTCCACGTGCTCGATGATGGTTTCGCCCTCGGCGAAGAGTCCCGCGATGGCGAAGGCCATGGCGATGCGATGGTCGTGGAAGCACTGGAGCGTGGCCCCGTGGAGCGGATGGCCTCCCTCGATCACCATGCCATCTTCGGTCTCGGTGACCTTGGCACCCATGGCGCGGAGGTTGCCGGCGACGGCGGCGATGCGGTCGGTCTCCTTCACGCGGAGCTCCTTGGCATCGCGGATGATCGTGGTGCCGGAGGCAAGGGCCCCTGCGACGGCGAGGACCGGAAGTTCGTCGATGACGTTCGGGATCTCTGCGCCGGCGATGATGGTGCCCGTGAGTTTGCCTCCCTTCACGACGATCGTGCCTGAGGGTTCGGCGGCCTTCGGATCGGAGGGGGTCGCCGTGATGTCGGCACCCATGCGGCGGAGGACGGAGATGATGCCGTCGCGTGTGGGATTCAGGCCCACGCCGTGCATGGTGATTTTGGAACCTTCCTTGGCCGAGCCGGCGACGAGCCAGAACGCGGCGCTGGAGATGTCGCCGGGGACGGCGAAGTCGCGGGCGCGGAGCTTCTGAGGACCCTGGAGCGCAATGCGGCGGCGCCCGTCGGCATCGGGGGTGCCGAGGTCGAGCGTGACGCCGAATTCCTGGAGCATCCGTTCGGTATGATCGCGGCAGGCGGCGGGCTCGGTGACGCTGGTCTCACCCTCTGCGGAGAGGCCCGCGAGCAGGATGGCGCTCTTTACCTGGGCGCTGGCGACGGGCATTTCGTAGGAAAGCGGCTTGAGCGATCCTCCCTCGACGACGAGGGGAGGCTTGCCGTCACCACCCTCGGCGGTGAAGCGGGCACCCATCTCGGTGAGAGGCTTGATGACGCGGCCCATGGGGCGCTTGGAGAGCGAGGCGTCCCCGATCATCCGGGTACGGATGGGATGGGAGGCAACGATGCCGGAGAGGAGGCGCATGGTGGTGCCGGAGTTGCCGCAGTCAACGTCGCCGGAGGGCTGGGAGAGGCGGCCGCCCGTTCCCTCGATGACGAAGGTCCCCTTGCCCGTGTGCTCGATGCGGGCGCCGAGGCTTCGCATGGCACCGACGGTGGAGAGGCAATCCTCGGCCTCGAGGAATCCGGTGATGGTGCTGCGTCCCTCCGCGAGGGAGGCGAACATGGCACTCCGGTGGGACATGCTCTTGTCACCTGGAATGGTGATCTCGGCCCGGATGGGGCCGCTGCGGCGGACGGAGAAGGATTTCATGAGAAAAATAGGGAATGGCTATGGTTGAGGGTGCCTCAGACGTTCTCCTCGGGAGGAGGGAGCGGAAGCGAGTCGCGATGTTCCTTGGCGCGCTTCAGAAAATCGAGCAGCGAGTCGGGGTTTTCTTTGCCGAGCGCGGTGGCCATGGCCTGTAGCAGCTTGGCCATGTCGCGGAGGGCGGCGGCCACCTCGGTGCTGTTCTCGGTCAGGATGCCGGTCCAGAGCGCCGGATCGCTCGCCGCCACACGCGTGGCATCGCGATAGCTGCCGCCGGCCAGATCCTGGGAGCCCTCGGGGAGGGAGTCGCTCACGAGATTCACCAAGCCAAAGGCAAGGGCATGGGGCAGGTGGCTGACCCGGGCCACGATGCGATCGTGTTCCGAGGGGGTCATGACGGTGATGCGTGAGCCGAGCGTGGTCCACAAGGCGCCGACCAGCCGCAGCGCCCGGGGATCGGTGGAGGCCTCGGGAGTCAGAATACAGGGTGCCCCGGCAAAGAGGTCGGCACGCGCGGCGGAAATCCCCGATTTCTCGCTCCCGGCCATGGGGTGTGCACCGACGAAGCGGGAACCGAGGAGCGGCTCGAGGCGCTGGACGACGCAGCCCTTCACGCTCCCAGCATCGGTGACGACGGCATCGGACCGTAGGTGAGAGGCGATGGTCGCGGCGATCGCCTCAAGGGAGCCGACCGGGGTGCAGAGGATGACGAGATCGGCATCCGCGACCGCCTTGGCAGCATCGCTCTCGACGGAGTCTGCCAGATTCAGGCGCCCGATTTCCTCAAGAGCGGCGGGGTTACGTCCCCAGATGGTGAGATGGAGGTGAGGGCAGAGGCTTTTCAGAGCCATCGACACGGAACCTCCAATCAGCCCGGGGCCGAAAACCGTGACGCGGCGGATCTGGGAGATTCCCCCGCAGGAATCAGGGGCTTCGTTTCCTGATGGTGCGCTCAAGACGACCGGATCAGGGAACAAGGAAGATCTTGCCCGAGTAGGGGTCCTTCACCTCGGAGCCGGGAGGGAAGCCGCGGACGTCGACGTAGCCGGCATTCGGGGAATGGGGACTGATCACGAAGCCAGGCTTGCCCGGAACGGGGGTGCCGTAAGGGAGGTCGCGGGGGGTGGCGGCAGCGACGGGCGCCGGAGTGGGGGTGGCAAAGGGGTTGGGGGTGCTGACGACCGTATTGGGAGCCACGGCATTGGTATCGATGACGGCACCATTCGTGTCGGTGAGTGCATTTGTTGAGACTCCGTTCGTCGTGATCTGGGTGTCCTGGGTGAGTGTGGCGGGCGCCGGTCCCTTCCTCTTGGGAGCGGAAGTCTCCGTATCGGCACATCCCGCAAGCAGCAGGATCGTCAGGAGCGGAAGAAAGCGGAGTGGCTGTTTCATGGGATTAATCAAATTAAGGTGATCACTCATTTGCCGCGTAACATCAATGTTTTTCAACCGCTCCGGGCTCGTCGGAAGTTCCCTGTGGAAGTGACGAAAATGACAAATCGAAGAATTTCTATTGCCAAAGGGCGAAAGCGGCACCATAGGTTGCAGCCGAAGTTCGATGATAGCGTTTCAGGCAATGCAGGTTCCCCGCTGGTCGGGAGGACTGCTCCGAGTCCCCTCAGGTGAGCGGCAGGTGCATTCCGCGAAGTAGCCGTCAGCGTACAGATACAAACAAACACAAAGCAGTAAGCAGTATGAAACTCTATATCGGGAATCTTCCCTTCTCAGCAACCGACGCCGACCTCCGCGAGGTCTTCGGCGCACACGGCACCGTCACTGACGCGATCGTCATGATGGACCGCACCACCGGCCGCTCACGCGGATTCGGATTCGTCACTTTCAGCGCCCCCGAAGAGGGCAAGGCCGCGATCGCAGCCTTGAGCGGCGCCGACATGGGTGGCCGCAACCTCACTGTTAACGAAGCCCGTCCGATGGAGGATCGTCCTCGCGGTGGTGGCGGCGGCGGTGGTGGATACGGCGGCGGCGGTGGCGGCGGCTACCGTGGTGGTGGCGGCGGTGGTGGATACCGCGGCGGTGGCGGCGGTGGTGGATACCGTGGTGGTGGCGGCGGCGGTGGATACCGCGGCGGCGACGATCGTGGTGGATACCGTGGTGGTGATGACCGTGGTGGTCGTCAGGACTACCGCTAAGTCTCCGGACTCAGCAATTTCATCAAACGGCCCGGAGGGAAACTTCCGGGCCGTTTGCTTTTGCCCGGATCACTCGAGATGCCCGGGGAGATCCTCGCGCGGAGGCGCAGAGGCGCAGAGAGCAATGCAAGGGTGTGAATCCAACACGATCCGAGGGTTGCATCGATCATGCTCAGGGTCATTTTCAAAGCACTTCCTCCATGAGGAACGGCAAAGCTTCATGCGAAAATTTCCCAAGCCCCCCTCTGCGTCTCAGCGCCTCTGCGCGCCACTCCCTTCCGCCGTGATTTTACCGGCGAGCCTCGCAGCCTGAAGGATTCCGGCGGCCTTGTGGAGGGTTTCCTCCCATTCCTTTTCCGGAACTGAGTCGGCGGTGATTCCCGCCCCGACATGAAATTCGGCTTTTCCATCACGGATCACCATGGTGCGGATGGCGATGTTGAACTGACTCTCACCATTGTAGCCGAAGTAGCCGATTGCTCCCGTAAAAAGTCCTCTGGGGCTCTGTTCGATTTCATGGATGATCTCGAGCGCCCTTTTTTTTGGTGCTCCTGATATCGAACCGCCGGGGAAACAGGCAGCCAGTGCAGCGACCTGAGAGATGTCTCTGCGGAGTTCTCCTTCCACCGTGGAGACGAGGTGAAAGACCTGAGCATAGCGTTCCAGATGAAGAAGTTCCGTGGCGGCCACACTCCCGAACTCGCAGACACTCCCGAGATCATTCCGTTCCAGATCGGTGATCATCACCAACTCGGCGATCTCCTTGGGTGATGTTTTAAGCTCGAAGGCCTGACGCTCATCCTCACCGTGATCATGCCGCCGGGGTCGCGTCCCCTTGATGGGTCTGGTCGAGATCCTCCGACCGCTCATCTTGAGAAAGCATTCCGGGGAGCTGGAGAGAACGGTTTCATCACCCAGCCTCAGGTAGGCGGAGTGGGGGGCCGGTGAGGTCTCCCGTAGTGCAAGATAGAGCGGCCATGGATCTCCTTGGAAAGCTGCGGAAAAGCGGTGTGCCAGACAGACCTGATAAATGTCGCCTGCCGCCACGTACTCCTGGGCCTGGCGCACCATCCGGATATAATCCTCGCGGGCCATCTCTGATCGGAAATCCAGCCTAGGATTGAGTGGGGAGATGTTTGTTCCCTCAGGCTCCTGCTTGCCAGGGGCCGGGGAGGGAGTGATCCAGCCCTCCTCTGCGTGAAGATGGGGGTGATCGTAGAAGCCGAACCTATAGGATCCGTCGAATCGGAAGTAGCCGACAGCCGCTCCATCGGGGATGGCTGGGTCAGGAGAATCCCGCCGCCGCCGCTCCAGTTCCTGCTCCAGTAGGTGCCACTCGGAGGCATCGCCTTCGAGGATCCTGTCCGGCTCGGCTGCCAGCAAGGAAAGCCCCTTTTGTTCCTCGGAGGAGGAATCGAGCCAGACAAATCCCGGGTTGCGCCGCTGGCATGATGCGAATGCTAGCGGCGTGGGGTGTGTGCTTTTCTTCTCCAGAATCTGGTTGCCAGGATCGATCATGAAATGATGGAGCCTTCCGGCACCACTTGCCATCACCGCCCATTTTTGGTTCCTTGGCAAGGTCGGTGCTTTTCCCATTGTGAAGACCCGTTGCCAAACCTTATGAAAATCCGTTCTCTCGCCCCCCTGTCGCTCCTGTCTCTCTTTGCGATAGGAACTCTCTTTACGCGTTCTCTCGACGCGCAGGACCAAGCCTCTTCAAACGCTCCTGCGCCCCTTCAGCTTCAGGAGAATCCTGTCCCTCCAGCGCCAAGCCCCCAAGCAACCACCGCTCCTGATGCCGCCGCCAACTCGAATGCCCCCGCAGCATCCCCCAACACTTCGGCTCCCACCGACCCATCGGCTCCCGCCCCTGATTCCGGACTTGGTTCACCCGGTCAGAACCCTCCTCCGAGCGACCCGAATTCCCTGATCCCGCCTCCCGTCGCTCCCCAACAACCCTCGCCGATCAACTCTGTCGGCAACGAGGAGAAGCAGCGTCAGGAGCAGAAGGCCCGCTACTACTCGGTCAAGGTGAAGGCGGACAAGGATGACGACCTCGTTGAACTTCAGGGCAAGGCCGACAAGGCCAAGAGCGACGAGTCCAAGCGGCAGGCCCTCCGCCAGTACTACGATCTGCTCGCGAAGCGGATGAAGAAGATCGATCCCTCACTCTCGGAGTGGATCGACACCATGCATTCCGCTTACCTGCGCCGTCTCGAGCAGGTTCGCGTCGAGCCCACGATTCCGGTCAATCCGCCTCCCGTCCCCGAGAGTGCAGCCTCGGCAACACCATCACCCTCCCCCTCAGGGACTCCGGGCCATCACAAGAGGAAGAAACCTGCGGCTGACGCGGAGGCTTCTCCCGCGCCCAAGAAAAAATCCTCGTCTTCCAACGACAATTAAATCAGGCGACCGCCTGACCTTGTTCGCATGATGCAGGAGACGCTCTGCCTGCTGATGAAATGTTTTCTGGAGTTCGTTCTCCTTCCCACGCTGGGGCTTTGCTTTCTGCATGCTCTCGTGAATATGCGACTCCTGCACCGGCTTAGACCATCGCCGGTTCGGGATCTCGCGTCACAGGATGTTTCCGTACTGGTTCCCGCGCGCAATGAGGAACGCCGGATTCGAGACTGTCTTGCTTCCTTGATTGCTCAGGAACCGCCCGTACGGGAGATCCTGCTTCTGAATGACCGTTCGGATGACAGGACCGAGGAGATTGCCCGTGAGCTGGGATTCCGTGAAGAGGTCGGGAGTCGGCTGCGCCTGGTCCAAGGCGAGGAGTTGCCCCCGGGCTGGGTCGGCAAGAACTGGGCTTGCCATCAGCTTTCCCGTTCGGTCGATGTCCGAAGCACGCACCTTCTCTTTACCGATGCGGACACGGTTCACTCGCCGGGTTGCGCCCGGACGGCACTCGCGCATGCTGGTGCCGTCAGAGCCGATCTGCTGTCGCTCTGGCCCGATCAGATCACCGGCACCTGGTCGGAGAAAATCTTTATCCCGCTTGGCTACCTGCTCTTCATGGCTTTTCAACCCTTCCCTCTCCTTGCGTGGCTGCAGGCTGATCCCAGACGCGTCAAGCGCTTTGGGATCTCGCAGTCGAGTCTTGCCCAGTTGGGCGCGGCCAACGGACAGTTCCTGCTCTTCCGTCGGGAGGCGTACCTGGCGCTTGGTGGTCATGAGGCGCTGCGCGACCATCTCGTCGAGGATATCGCTTTTGGACGACGCGTGGCCTCCCGCACTGGCGAGGGGATGAGGCTCGTGAACGCCGACGGGATAAAACTTCTCAAGTGCAGGATGTATTCCGGCTTGTCGGATCTCTGGGAGGGATTTTCCAAAAATCTGCGCCCCGTGTTCGAGGAGTCGCATGTTGGATTCCTTCTCTTCGGAGCCGTGATATTCTCTCTTTTTCTCCTCCCTTTCCTGCTCCTTGCAGCGGCTTTTCTGGGATTTATCTCACTCCTCTGGCTGTCATTGCTGGCAGTGGCACTGATTCTCCTGCTCCGGGCGCTTCTCACGATCCGCTTTCGGACCTCATGGCTTAGTTGGGTCGCTCACCCTTTTGGTATCGTCATGGCTATCCTCCTTTCACTGAATAGTTGGAGGCTATGTCGCTCGAATTCCGTGAGCTGGAAGGGGCGATTCTACTCGGGCACGACACGCAGTTCCCTTGAACTCCCTCCGGAGCACTGATAATGATCGGCTCTTTAACTCCAAACAGACATGTCCATCCTCACACTCCGTCCCGCTGACAAATGCCGCTATGATGAGATCTCCATGGGAGAGGTCATGCTCCGTCTCTGCCCCGGAGAGGGCCGCATCAAGACGACGCGTTCCTTCAAGGCCTCCGAGGGCGGTGGCGAATACAACGTCGCCCGCGGCCTCCGTCGTTGCTTTGGACTCCGCACGGCACTCCTGAGCGCCTTTGCCGAAAACGAAGTTGGAAGGCTGATCGAGGATCTCATTCTCCAGGGCGGCGTCGACGACACCTTTGTGAAGTGGGTGCCCTATGATGGCATCGGCCGCACCGTCCGCAACGGACTCAACTTCACCGAGCGTGGCTTCGGAGTGCGTGGAGCCGTCGGTGTTTCGGACCGCGGCATCACCGCCGCTTCGCAGATCAAGCCGACAGACTTCGACTGGGATCACATCTTCGGCACGCTGGGATCCCGTTGGTTTCACACAGGCGGCATCTTTGCCGCGTTAAGCGAGAGCACGGCCGAGACGGTCATCGCGGCGACCGAGGCGGCACATCGCCACGGAGTCATCGTCTCCTACGATCTGAACTATCGCCCTTCGCTCTGGAAGGCGATCGGAGGCAAGGAGAAGGCGCAGGCTGTCAACAAGCACATTGCCAAGAACGTCGATGTCATGATCGGGAATGAGGAGGACTTCACCGCCTGCCTCGGGCTCGAGGTCAAGGGTGCCGACCACAACCTGACGAATCTAGAGATGGATAGCTTCAAGGCGATGATCGGCGAGGCCGCAAAGGCCTATCCCAACTTCAAGGTCGTCGCCACGACGATGCGCGGGGTAAAGACCGCCACCATCAACGACTGGGGGGCCATCTGCTGGGCGGGCGGCAAGTTCTACGAATCGACCCACTATCCCGACCTCGAGATCATGGACCGCGTCGGCGGGGGTGACAGCTTTGCTTCCGGCCTCATCTACGGCTTCCTCACCACCGACGATCCCCAGATCGCGGTCAACTTGGGTGCTGCCCACGGCGCCCTCGCGATGACCACCCCCGGCGACACCTCGATGGCCTCCCTTGCGGAGGTGAAGAAGCTGGCGGGCGGAGGCGGAGCCCGGGTGGATCGGTGATTTTGGCGCAGGAGTTCGTTGCCGCTCGTACAGCGTAGGTTCACTACGCTCTCCCTCGCGCGCCTGCTCCTGCATCCAAAATCCCTCGATCACCTAATTACAGAACGTCTCGCGCCGAAAGCGGCGCGGTGCTTTTCGTTCTAGGCGTTCTGAGCCTTCGCTTCATTCCAGACATGATGGCAACTGTTGCATTTCCATCGTGACTTAGAAAAAAGCAGGGGAAATTTCATAAGCATTA
>CAIZIQ010000320.1 GCA_903933015.1 uncultured Spartobacteria bacterium
AGGAAGGATCATTCCCTGCTCATCGGCAAAGGGGCGCTCCTTGGCCCCGCACATCAAGGCGACACTGGGACCGTAGAGATCGCAATCACAGAGTCCCACCTTCAGACCACGCGCAGAAAAAGCTGCGGCAAGATTCACGGAGACGGTTGATTTTCCAACCCCCCCCTTCCCGCTTGCGACAGCAATCACATGCTTCACACCCGGAATCGAAACGGGGCCCTGCGTTGTGCCCTGAACGGGAGACTGAACATCCACCAGCACCTGGACCGGAAGATTCCCAGGGAGGGCTGAAAGAGCACTCATGACCCTATCGTGGAGTTGCCTGGCAACGCCCGTGTCATTGGTGGCAATGACAAGCTGGACCGTGATATCGGCACCAATGGTGATCCCCCTGACCACTCCGAAGGAAATGATGTCACGGGTGAATCCCGGGTAGGAAACCTTGGAAAGAAGATCCCGGATCTGATTTTCAGTAAGAGAGGCAGCCATGACCGCTTATTCTAGCACGATTTGCGCAGATGGCTTGGCAGAATACCAAGCTGCTCGCGGTATTTTGCAATCGTCCTGCGGGCCACCTTGAGCCCCCGCTCTTCGAGTTCTACCACGATATCCTGATCGCTCAGCGGGGAATGGGATGATTCTCGCTCCACCATCTCGCGAATCACCTCCTTGACCATTTCGTTGCTCACGGCATTCCCGTCGGAATTCTGGAAGCCGGGTGTGAAAAAATACTTCATTTCGAACAACCCCTGAGGCGTCTCCATGTATTTTCCTGAGACAGCACGGCTGATCGTGGTGACATGGAGTCCCACCGCATCGGCAATCTGAGCCATGATCAGGGGCTTGAGACCGGAGGCCCCTCTGCGGAAAAACTCTTCCTGCCGATCAACGATCTGGTTGCCGATAGCCAGCAAGGTTTGCTGGCGCTGCTGAAGGCTACGCATGAAAACCCTGGCACCTCGGATCTTGTCACGAAGATAGAGCAGCAACTCCTCGTTCCCACCACGCTCCGCAAGCATATCCTTGTATTCCTGGCTGATCCGGAGCCTAGGGAGGTCATCTTCGTTCAGTCGGACCACGAATTTTTCACCATCTGGTATTACGATCAGATCGGGAACAACCCCTTGCTCAGGGGCCTCGGCAAAGGGGCGACCCGGTTTTGGTTCCAGTGTCGCGATCAGCTTGGCGGCGGCCGTGACATCGGCAAGAGGCACTCTGATATCCCGGGCGATCTCATCGTACCGGTGACGGGCGAGTTGGGGCAGATGATGACGCAGAATTCGGGCTGCCGTGCCGTTTCCCTCTCCTCGGCGCTCTAACTGAAGAAGCAGGCAATCGGTAAGATCGGCAGCCGCCACACCGGGCGGCTCAAACCCCCTCACCTTGGCAAGGAGCTTTTCGACAAGCAGTTCGGAAACCCCGAAGGAGGCAGAAAGTTCGGGAACCGACATTCTCAGATAACCATCCTCATCGAGGTTTCCGGCGATCAGTTCGATAATGCGGATCTCTGCGGGCAAAAGACCGGCAGCCTGATCAATCACGAAATTTCTCAGGGTCGGACGCGTGGACTGGGATTCAAAAAGAAATCTCCTGCGCTCCTCGCTCTCAGCGGAGTAACTACCCATCGTGGCCTGTGGCATGTAGTCACGCCATTCGTCCTGGAGAGTGAAGGACTTCTCATCGCCAACGGACGCTTCCGAAGGATCCTCAGCAGCCACTGCCTCTTGAGAACCGGACTCCTCCTCAAGCATCGGATTGGATGCCAGCTCGAGTGCCACCATTTGCCTAAGCTCGGCCACTGGAGTCTGAAGCAACTGCAGGCTCTGCTGCATTTGTGGCGAAAGGGTCTGTTGCTGGGCGACCCCCGCGATGAGTTCCATTCCGGCCATAAGGCTAGAATGATCAGAAACGACTCCTTGTGAAAGCAACTTTTAGGCCAATTTAAAGAAATTGTGCTTTTATATCTTAATCTTAGGTTACCTCGACTTCCACGGAACGGACTTCACCTGATGTCGTGGTGATTCTGAGCAACGCCGGACGGCAACAGATGGCGCAGTCCTCAATGGTCTCCACCACTCCGTCAACCGCCGTCTCAATCTGAACTGCAAAGCTTTCCCCGCACTGGGGACACTCGATCAGAATCTCCTCCAGCCAATCCATGAAGGCACGCGATTAACGTCGTTACTGGACTTCGATCCTCCGGGCATCGTTCCAGAGATCTTCCAGCCCATAGACAGCACGCTTCTCACTGTGGAAGATGTGCACGATCACGCTTCCATAGTCGATGATCACCCACTGGCTGCCGGGAAAACCGTCCTCGGCAGTCGGACGCTGTCCGGTGGCATCGCGGACTTTTCCACGGATTGAGGAAGCAATGGCCTTGAGTTGGGGCTCCGAGGTTCCGGTGGCGATCAGAAAAAAATCGGTGAAGCTGGAGATGCCTCGCATGTCTAGGATCACCACATCCTCCGCCTTCTTGTCGAGGGCACCCTCCGCGCAAAGACGGACGAGCACCTCCTCGGGATCGATCACAGGGGCTGCGGGCGCCTTGGCCTTCTTAGCGGTCGCCATGAGAGGAGAGATAAGGTTTACGTGTCATGACGATATCGTATACCGCCGAGGGAAGCATAAAGCGAATGGAAAGACCCTCTCCAGCCCGCCTGCGTATTTCCGTGGAGGAGAGATCAATTCGGCGCTTCACCACGGGAAACGGGCAGGAATCGCTCAACTCGAACTCTCCTCGGTCGAGCACGGCGAAGTCGACGAGATTTTTTAGTTCCTCAATCTCATGCCATAGGTCGAGATCTTTCATATTATCGGCTCCGATAAGATAGATAAATCTCACTCCCGGATAATCCCCCAGGAGTTCCCTAACTGTGTCGATGGCATAGGAGGGACCTCTTCTCTGCAACTCCCTCTCATCGACGGAAAAGCGTGCCTCGCCTTTGATCGCTTCACGGATCATATCCAGACGATCTTTGGAGGAGGCGATTGGAGGACGACCTGTTTTAAAAGGAGAGACTCCCGCAGGAACAAAAATGATCCTGGCGAGAGAAAGTTCCTCCAAAGCAGCCTCCGCCAGAATCAGATGTCCCAAGTGGATGGGGTCAAAGGAGCCACCGAAAATCCCCACCCTCTCCACATGACCGGGGATGCGTTTGATAATCATGGTGCTTGGGTCGGCCCTTCGACGGCTTGTGATTTCCTAAAAGCCTTTAGTTTTCAGCCTGCCAATCTAGTAGAGAAGATATGGCTGTCTCTCTGTCCGAAAACGATCCAGGAAGGGCTTCCATGAAGCCACGATCTGCTCAGGACGTTTCAAGGCCAGATCCCGACGGATCGTATCGCTGCCGTAAACCTTTTCAAAGAGGTTGATCTTGGTCTTGCTGGCCTTGGAGAAGATCATCCCATGCGACTCCCTGTTGCACTCCGCCAGCGTGTAGAGCGACGCGGCGGCGAGATCACCTCCCCCTGCGGGATTGGCATGATAGATCACGCCCGGCCCCGAGGAGGTCGTCGTGGGGTCTACCTTGATATCCTGACATTTTGACCTCAGGCAGGAGACCATCTGGGGCTTTACCCAAGGGGCACCCAGCACCTGGAACGCCTTCGGTGAAAAGAGCCCCTGATCAAGCCCACCCGCAAGTTCCCCCACCACGCCCGTGATCACATAATAGTTCGGGGACATCTCATTGGGTATGTTCGGAGAGGGGGGCACCCAGCGGAGACCCGTCATCGGCCAGGTCATCGATCGGTTCCATCCACGCATCTTCACTACCTGGAGATTCGCCTTAGGCCCCATCCATCCCTTCGAATTCGCCATGAGCGCCAACTCGCCGACTGTCATCCCGTGGACATAGGGAACGGGAAATTGTCCGACGAAGGAGATCCATTTGGGATCTATACCCTGACCTTCAACACGATCACCTCCGAGGGGATTGGGACGGTCCAGCACCACGAATTCCTTCCCCTGCTCCGCGCAGGCCTCAAGGCATTTTCCCATCGTACTGATGTAGGTGTAGCTGCGGCAACCAATGTCCTGCATGTCGTAGACCAGCACGTCGATGCCGGAGAGCATCTGGGGAGTTGGCTTTCGGGTGTCCCCGTAGAGAGAATAAGCGGGTAGGCCTGTCAGGGGATCACGCCGGGAACGCACCTCCACCCCGGCTTTTTCCGTGCCGTCGAGTCCGTGCTCAGGTGTATAGAGCGCAACAAGGTGGACATGATACTTAAGGAGAAGACGGGTCTTGATCCCGGCGGAATTCACCCCCGTCTGGTTGGTCACCAGTCCCACCCTCTTTCCGCGGAGCAGGTCGAAGTTATTCTTCTGCAGCACATCGATACCGAGTTCCACGGCTCCCGCACTCATCAGACTGCAGCAGGTGACGAGAAGGAGAGTGAAAAGGATGCGTCGTTTCATAAGAATGATTTCGTCAGTCAGGGATTAATCTGATCCTCTGTAAGGTATGAGAACCCCCTCACCCGGTCAACTGCTGCTCCTCGGTGTTCCTGGAACTGAAGTTGACGATGCCTATGCCGATTTCATCCGCAGGATTCAGCCCGGTGGATTCATCCTTTTTGGCCGGAACATCGAGACGCCTGAGCAACTCCGGAAACTCACCGACCAACTTCGCGAACTCAGCGATATCGAGCCGATCATCACGATCGACCAGGAAGGAGGTCGTGTCTCCCGTCTCAAACTCCTTGGCAATGAACCCCCCAACGCCCGTCAACTACGCGATAAGGGCGAGCTTGAACTCATCGCCTGCCATGGCGAACTGACCGGACAACTCCTCAGGATCTTCGGATTCAATCTCGATCTTTGCCCCGTTCTCGACATTGCTTTTGATGACGAGGCCGATAACTCCCTCCGCGGTCGCTGTTACGGCACGACTGCCGAACAGGTCATCAAGATGGCGGGTGTCTTCAATCAGGCCCTGCGATCGACAGGAGTCCTCTCCTGCGGCAAGCACTTCCCCGGTTACTCATCCGCTTCCAGCGATCCGCACCACGAACTCTCTGCGCTCCCCCGTCCCCGCACCGAACTGGAGGCTCATGAACTGAAAGTCTTCCGTCACTTTGCATCCGGGGAGAATCCCGTCGACAGCATGATGATCGGCCATATCGCCTTTCAGGAACTCGACCCCTCCGGAATGCCAGCCTCTCTGGCACCGGCAATCACAACCAAGCTCCTTCGGGAAGAATTGGGATTCCGAGGTCTTGTCATGACCGATGACCTCGACATGGGAGCCATCCTGAACCACTACGGGTTTGACGAGATGATCCGCCTCGGTCTGGCTGCGGGTAATGACCTCCTCATGATCTGCCATCGCACCGAACTTGCGGAACAGGCTGCCAAGGTTCTGGAAAAATGCCCGGCAGATCATCTCGATCGCGCCTTGGCGAATATCTCCGAGTTCAAGTCCAAGCTCCCTCCTCCAACCACCTTCACCTTGGAAAACTTCAAGTCGCTTGATCAAGCCGTCTGGGATCTCCGTGTCTCGGTTCTCGGTGAGAAAGGTGCCTCCGAGCGCAGTCCTGAAGATGGGAAGCGATCCCCTGTGGAGATCTACTGAGAGCGATCACCACAGCATCCGTATCCCTTCCCCCAAGATGAACAAGGGATCACTCCTTCGCCTGATCTTCTGCGCAGCGACACTTTTCCTCTCGGCTTGCGCCACTGAATACCACCCCTTCTCGCAGCCGAAGTTAGTCACCGGATCTGGTGGGGACAAATCATCGTTCCACGGCATCGACCTCTGGACGGCCGGACTGCCACCCGGGAAATTCGTCGTGATCGGCTCGATTATCGATAACCGTCCCTGCGGCGCGTTCGCCATGTGCCTGCGCGGCGCCCAAATCTCAAACCTCGCCAAGCAGAAGGGTGGCGATGCCCTGATCCTCGAATACGACCGCACGGGCGCACAATGGAAAGGTCTTGGCAACGGGTTTCAGAATACGGCACACCCCAACAGCTCGACCGACATCACGACAACCCCCATTGAGAGGGATATCACCAAGTACTATGTCATCCGATACCTGTCCTCAGCGACTTGAATGAAAATGACCCCGGGTGGAATCGAACCACCATCTAGAGTTTAGGAAACTTTATTCATTAACAGATAAAAA
>CAIZIQ010000321.1 GCA_903933015.1 uncultured Spartobacteria bacterium
AGTGCAAGGTAACTATTTGCATCAAAGTCAACGGGCAATTCTTTAGACCGACTCACCCTCTGTACATCAATGGAATCCTCACTCATTTCAAAAAATATTTACTTTTTAGCCTCAATAGCAATTGCTCTTGGATAGTTGATTGCGTGCAACGTACAGGATTTAAAACCAGCTTCGAAGATAGATGTCCATACATCGACTCCAAACTCCGTAAACACACGGTAATCTTCAGCAGTCCTCAATGAATCGCCATGATAACTAGGTGTCATTCCAACCCTAGATCGGCTCATTCGACCAACAATGACTGGTACGGTAAAAATACAACCTCCACCAGTCTTGAGAATTCTACAGCATTCCCGTAGTGCCAAAAGGGGGGTCGGCACATGCTCTAAAGTATCTGAATGGATCACGATGTCGTATTTTTCATCAGGAAGATCAAGCTTCATCATGTTATATTCTGGATATTCTATCATCCTGCGATTCGGCAACTTAGCGAGAATGGGGTTTAAATCTCCAGCTGGGTTAATTTCAAGAATCTGCAGATTTTTTCCCGGTAGAGTCTCGGTGAAATCTTGAAACAAGCATTCTTGATTTGTTGAGGTAAGAATAGCCTTTGCAAGCGCTTGTGATCGAAGATTGCATCTACAGTGTTCACACCTCATACCCTGCTGATCGTTAATGTAGTCCGCTTCCAGGTCTGATAACTCCCAGTCAGCGCAAAGTTGAGGCCAGAGGACTTTTTCTTTGATAAAGTTGTGACCACCGCAGATTTTACAAATCATACAGGTTCACAGGTAAGAATAATTTGATGCATTGGAATAGCAAGCTGTCCATGACTAAATGGAATGCTATTAGACGTTATCGGAAGAACGTCGTTAATATTATGTAATGTTTTGCTGCTTGATTGAGTTCCTTCTGCAACGGCAGCCCCAAGCATATAATCCCCGGCTGGAAGTCTTGGCATTATAAAATGGAATCTTGCCGTCGCAATTTCTCCTGTTTGGAGCTGAATCACCTGATCCATATGGCTCAAATAAGTGTTATCTCCAAATATTACGACTCCGAGCGAATTTCTCAGAGAAAATCCGATAATGGGCTGATCAATGTTTTTAAGAGCCTGTGCTTTGATTTCTATGACCACAGCCTCACCCCCCACGACACATAAAAGTGGTCTTTCTTGCTCATCAAGGATCTGAACTGATTGGATTATTGCCTCCCCCGAGCCAGTACCCCCCAAGCAGAGATTCAGGTTTCCTATGAATAGGTCATTCCTCAAGGATGGACTATTCAGTAAATCTCGACGCATATCGTGAATGGCCGGTTTTTTAGTCTCATTTTGAGTTTCCGATGAATCCAACGGAATAGAGACCTGTTCCTGTCCAAAAAGGTATGCCGTATAATTTCGGTTCACTATTTTTGGTAACCCCACCTCCTGTATAATTCCGTCTTTAAGCCATATCACCCTATTGCACAGGCTGTTAATGCTCTGTGAACTATGGCTCACAAAGAGTAGTATGTTGTTTTTTTGAAACTCTCTTATAAACCTCATGCATTTCTGAACAAAAAATGCATCTCCAACAGAAAGTGCTTCGTCGACAATCAGGATATCTGCATCGATGTGAGCGATGACAGCGAATGCCAACCTCATGGCCATTCCGCTGGAGTAGGTCTTTACGGGTTGCTCAAGGAAGTCACCGATATCGGCAAACTCAGCAATGGAGTCGAACCGTGCATCCGTCTCCTCCTTAGTCAGGCCGAGAATGGAGCAGTTCAGGTAGACATTCTCCCGACCGGTAAACTCAGGGTTAAAGCCGCTCCCAAGCTCCAGCAGGGCGGCTACGCGGCCATTCACAGTAACAGACCCCTCTGTTGGCTGGAGGGTGCCGGCAATGATCTGGAGAAGCGTGGACTTGCCCGAGCCATTCCTCCCAATGATTCCAACGGACTCCCCTTTCTTTACCTCAAACGAAACATTCCTCAGCGCATAGAACTCGGAGCATAGTCCCTTCAGTTTCTCATCGATTCGCGGCCTGAGTGCTGGAAAAAGCTCCCCGGCCAGATCCAGGAAAGGATGCTTCAGTCGAGCCGAGGGATCCCTCCAGATGGTGTAGGCCTTGGAAACGTTTTCTACTTTGATGGCGAGATCGGACATGAAGATAAGGAGTTTAGACTGAAGGCTGTTGGACTATTAGTTCTGAAACAAGAGCAGGAATAGCTGCCAGCAGATGGGAGCTAAGTTCACTCCGGCAATGTGATGAATCCCTCCCGCTGCGCACAGGCAACAAGGTTCTGATCGAAAGTGATGATGGTGACTTGGCTCGGTTGGTCACCCGCCAGGATCATCGCAGCGGCCAGTTGCAGTGAATCCGCGGCCCGAAGAGGATGTGTCATAAGAAGCCTACGCGCATGGCGACGGAGTTCTTGGCTCGGCAGAATCTCGAGTGCCCCAGCCATGATTTGGTTCAAATCGCGCTCCGCTGCCGCAATATCGCGATGGTTCAGCTGTTTTTCCCTCTCCCGTCGTGCCAGCGCAGACAAACACTCTGTTTCGGTGCCCCACCAGACGGCCATCTCCGGATCTTCTTGGATGATTCGCAATACGGAGTCAGAGGTTCCTTCTCTGATAAGCAGCGGAACAAGTGCGGACGTGTCCCAGAACTTCATCGTCCGGCAGCCCTTTCCTCCAAGACAGCCTCAACAAGCCGGGCCTCCAGGGCAACATCACGAGGCTTGATCTTGAACGAGGTGTCCCGTTTGCCGCGAGTTGCGGCCATCCCTTTGCGGACTAGGTCGGCAAGACGGGGAGCCCATTCACCACCACCATGAGGTTGATAGGGTGCAAGAATGGCCACAGGGTGCGCCCGATCTGAGATGATCACTGTCTCACCGCACTTGACCTGATCCAGGTAGCTGCTGAGGCGGCTTTTGATTGTGGATATATTGGTGCTTATCATATGACTATTATAGTCTTTTTTTTCTCGCCGTCAAACCGCATCCATCCTCCCATGGCTACGTATTCACTTTCCTCCATCAAACCACATCTGCAAAAGCGGGTTTGCACTTCATGAAAAGGGCATAGCCGAGGATAGCTACAAGCAGGCTGATGCTGATCTGGAGAACAAGGCTGGCAGGATCAAGCGACAGACCGAATACGAGGGCGTTACGGGCCATGCTAATGAGGATGGCGGCGGGATTGAGTTCGATAATCCATCGGAAGCTCTGCGGAATGGAACTCAAGGGGAAGAAGATCCCACTCATGAACATGGTGATGGTCAACGCCGGAGGGATTAGAGATCCGATATCCCGGAGGAACACACCAAGCGCTGAAAAGATCCAACTCAGTCCCAAACAGTAAAAAATCACCGGGATCAAGATGGGAATGATCTGAAGAGCACTTAGCGGAACACCCCCCTCGACAATCAGGACAAAGATTAGGAGCGGTAAAAA
>CAIZIQ010000322.1 GCA_903933015.1 uncultured Spartobacteria bacterium
CCGACCCGTGGGTGCTCCGAATTTACGGGCCAGTTTGTAGAGCCCCTCGTTCGCTTCGGCACCACTGTTGGAGAAGAAGACCTTCCCGCCGAGTCCCATGAGACCGACGATCAACTTCGCAAGTTCACCCTGGGGACGTGTCAGGTAGAGATTGGATGTATGGATCAGCGTGGCGGCCTGTTCCGCCAGAGCCTTGGTTAACTTGGGATGGGCATGACCTAGGGAACAGACGGCAATGCCCGCTCCGAAATCAAGATAGGCTTTGCCTGCTTCATCCCAAACGCGCGTTCCTTCTCCCCGGCTCAATACAAGGTCGAAGCGACCGTAAGTCGGCATGACATAGTCACGGTAGAGGTCTGCTGTTGAGGGTGTGGTCATGACGAAAGGAAATGCAAAAAGAGAATTAATATGGAACTCAGGAACTCAGGAAGGGGAGAAATATACATGCCTGAAAAAATCCTGAAATTCCTTGGATTTCTCTCATGAGTTCTTGAGTTCCATATTCAACCAATCAGTTTTCTGAACTCTTCCTCGTTGAGCGCTTTCACGCCCAGCTTCTGGGCCTTTTCGAGTTTGCTGCCAGCCTCTTCACCGGCCAGTAGATAGGTTGTTTTGGCACTGACGGATCCGGCGACTTTACCCCCCTTCGCTCGGATCATCTCGGCGGCCTCTTCGCGGGGGATCGAGAGCGTCCCCGTCAGCACCCAAGTCGTTCCCTTGAGAGGCCCGTCAGCGGCAGGGGCAGCCCCCTTGGGATCACGCTCCCCGAAGTTCAGACCGGCGGCACGCAGTTTTTCGATCAACACGACAACCGAGGGATCCCGAAACCATCCGTGGATCGCCGTGGCCATGATGGGCCCGATCTCCTCAACGGCGACGAGATCTTCCTCGGAGGCGGCGGCAAGCCGATCAAGCGTACCGAACGAGGAGGCCAATGTCCTAGCCACGGTCACCCCGACATGGGCGATACCAAGGCCTGCCAAGAGACGCCAGAGCGGTTGCTCACGACTCGAGGCGACTGCCGCAAGAAGGTTGGAAACACTCTTCTCCCCCATCCGCTCCAGCGGCAAGAGTTGCCCCTCCTTGAGGGTGTAAAGATCGGCGATATCATGAACCAATCCCGCATCGGCAAGCTGTGCCACCATCGCTTCCCCGAGCCCCTCGATATCCATGGCCGATCGACTCGCAAAGTACTCGATCCGGCGTCGCATCTGAGCAGCGCACCCCGGATTGGCACAGCGGACGGCCACCTCACCCTCGGCACGGGTTACGAGCGCAGAGCAAACCGGGCAATGGGTCGGCATTTGGAAGACCTGTTCCGAGCCCTCGCGCTCTTCCGTGAGCACATTCGCAACAGCCGGAATCACATCACCGGCTTTCTCAATCATCACCCAATCGCCGATCCGTAGATCCTTTCTGAGGATCTCCTCCTCGTTGTGGAGGGTCGCACGTGAAACGGTACTCCCCGCTACAAAAACCGGTTCCAATTCAGCGACTGGCGTCAGGACGCCACTGCGGCCGACCTGCACGGTGATATTAAGGAGGCGGGTCCTCGCTTGCTCCGGCTCGTATTTGTAGGCAATGGCCCAGCGGGGCGCCTTGCTAGTGGAACCGAGTCGGGCATGTTGGGCGATCCGATCCACCTTGATAACGGCGCCGTCGGTCTCAAAGGGAAAGCCGTGTCTTATTGTCCCCAGTTCCGTGATGGCAGCCATCACTTGCCCGGCATCTCGGGCGAGCCAATAACGTGGATTGACGGGGAGGCCCCATTCCTTGAGCTGAGCAAAGAACTCTTCCATCCGCTCCGGGAGTGAGGAGGCGGGCTCCACCGCGCCATAGCCGTAGAAGACCGCCGAGAGTTTCCGCTCGGCAACGATGTTCGGATCGAGCTGCTTGAGCGTTCCGGCGGCGGCATTCCGGGGATTTGCAAAGGTAGGCATACCCTGCTCGTCCCGCTCGGCATTGATCCGGGCAAAGGTCTTTTTCGGCAGGTAGATCTCCCCCCTTACCTCCAACACCTCGGGTATCGACTTTCCTTGAAGCGTTGCCGGGATGCAGTCGATCGTGCGGATATTCCGGGTCACCTCGTCCCCAGTTGTCCCGTCGCCCCGTGTGGCGGCACGCACAAGACGACCCTTTTCATAGAGGAGGCAGATGGCCACCCCATCCACCTTGGGCTCGATCGTGAAGGGGATCTCCTCACCCGGCAGGAG
>CAIZIQ010000323.1 GCA_903933015.1 uncultured Spartobacteria bacterium
CACCTCGATGACATCGAAGCGGAAGGTAATATCAGGCATCCCCAGCAATCGAATCCAGTGAAGCGCCCCCTTGCGGATAAGTTGTTGCTTCTTCCGATCGACCGCATCCAGGGGACGACCGAGTTCCTCGGATCTGCGAGTCTTCACCTCCGCGAAGACCAGAGTGTCATCATCCCGGCAAACGAGATCAACCTCTCCCCCACCGGGAGCACGAAAGTTTCTCCGGAGCACCTTCCATCCAAGACGTTTCAGATGGAGTGCCGCCTGATCCTCACCCCATTGCCCAAGGGCAATGTGAGAACCGGAACTAGAACCCAAAGGTGGGCTGGTCGACCGGCGCAAAACCACGTCGATGATACGGGCAAGGTCCATGTTTCCTTAGCATAGCGAGGTGTTCGGCAGTGGCATAGCCCCGATGACTGGAAAACCCATACTGGGGAAACTCCTGATCGAGTTCATCCATCATCCGATCACGGGTAACCTTGGCCAGAATACTGGCAGCTGCAATGCTGAGACTGATGCCATCCCCCCCGACGAGAGCGGTGTGCTCGATTGGCAATCCCTTCACCGGAAGCCCATCCACGAGAGCATGGGTGCACTGATGTCCATTTTCATGAAGTCCAGTCAAAGCGCGTGCCATGGCGAGATGAGTTGCTCTCAAAATATTAAGTTGTCCGATTTCTTCTGAGCTTCCTTGGGAAATAAAGAATCGAACAGAGCCATTTTCAGTCAATCGGACATAAAGAGCCTCCCTCTGTTGAGGATTTAGTTTCTTGGAATCATTAAGCCCCCCCAAGGAAAACCTATCAGGCAGGATCACTGCGGCAGCCACCACAGGACCAGCGAGAGGACCACGACCCGCCTCATCAACTCCGGCCACAGGATGAATGCCCCGGGCATGAAGTTGCTCCTCATGAAAAAGAGAAGGACCCCGTGACTTTCCAGTCTTGGGGCCCCTGTCAGAGTTTGATCCGCGACGCTTGTTCGCCATCGGACCTGAAAAGCTTGGATGCTTAGGCGATTTCCTGCGCCTTCTCCTTAACGGTAACGGCAGCCTTACCCTTGCGATCGCGGAGGTAGTTGAGTTTGGAGCGGCGAACCGATCCGCGCTTCTCGACCTCAACCTTTGCGATACGGGGAGAATGAACGGGGAACACACGCTCGACACCCTCGCCGAAGCTGACACGACGGACAGTGAAGTTGGCGTTGATGCCGGTGCCTTTGCGGCCGATCACGATACCGGCGTACTTCTGGATACGCTCCTTGTCACCCTCGATGACGCGTGTGTGGACACAGATGGAATCACCCACCTCGAACGGGACGAGGTCGGTCTTAAACTGCTCTTTTTCGATAGTGGCGATGATGCTCATGTCAGGAATGGTGGCCGGAAATTGGTCTAAAGTGGTCGGGTAGGATGCCCCCGTGAATCCATCTTGGCAAGGGATAAAACCTCTCAGCCTCTTTTTCTCCCGAGTCGCAAAACTACCCTCTCTTAGTTTTTCCTTCATCCCTCACTCCTCATCCTTCATTCTTTTCCTCCCATGATCACACTAGGCATCGACAGCGGAACCCAGAGCACCAAGACCATCGCACTCGATCTCGAGACGGGAGAGATCCTTGCCAGTGCCCAGCAACCTTACGGTTTCGTGGAGGCAAAGGGTGAGGGTGCCATGGAGCAGGATCCCGCAGTCTGGATCGCGGCCGTCGAGGGAACGATCAAGCAGGTCCTCGAGAAACTCGGAAGCCGCCGCTCCGAGGTCATCGGTATCGGTGTCAGTGGACAGCAGCATGGTCTCGTCCTCCTCGATTCCCGGGATCAGGTCGTCCGTCCCGCAAAGCTCTGGTGTGACACCTCCACCACGCAGCAGTGCGCCGAACTGACCAAGGCCCTCGGCGGCGAGGCCAAGGTGGTTGAACTCACCGGCAACGCGATGCTCACCGGGTACACGGCCCCGAAGATCCTCTGGGTCCGCCAGAACGAGCCCCAGAACTGGGAGAAGACCGCCTCCGTGCTTCTTCCCCACGATTATATCAACTGGTGGCTGAGCGGTGAGAAGAGCATGGAATACGGCGACGCCTCTGGAACCGCACTCCTTGATGTGAAGACCCGTACCTGGTCACAGCCCGTACTTGAGGCCGTGGCTCCAGGACTCGAGGCCAAGCTCCCTCTCCTGCGTTCCTCCGAACATCCCGCAGGGAATCTTCGCGCCGATCTCGCCAACCAGTGGGGCCTCACCGGAACAGTGACCATCAGCTCCGGCGGCGGGGACAACATGATGGGAGCCATCGGCACCGGCAATGTGAGTCCCGGCATCATGACCGCGAGTCTCGGAACCTCCGGTACGCTCTACGCTTTCAGCTCTTTCCCCGTGATTGATCCCCGGGGGGAGATCGCAGCCTTCTGCGACAGCACCGGTTCCTGGATGCCCCTTGCCTGCACCATGAATGTCACGCTCGTCACGGAGCTTACCCGTTCTCTCTTTGCAGGGTGGAGCCATGACCAGTACGCCGCCGAGGCGGCCACCATTCCTGCCGGCAGTGACGGGCTCCTCCTTCTCCCCTACCTCGCCGGAGAACGCACCCCGAACCTCCCCCACGGCAGCGGCGTCCTCCATGGCATCACGACAAAAAACTTCACCCCTGCCCATATCGCCCGCGCCGCCATGGAGGGAGCGACTCTGGGCCTCGCTTACGGCCTCGAGCGCTTCCGAGCACTCGGTGTCACCCCGGCGGAAATCCGCATCACCGGCGGCGGCACCAAGAGCCCCTTCTGGCGCCAACTCTGCGCCGATGTCTTTGGAGTGCCGACCGTTTGCCTCACCTCGAGCGAGGGAGCAGCGCTTGGTGGAGCCATCCAGGCCGCTTGGGCTGCCGGAGAGGACCACTCCACTGCAGCGCTCCATGCCCTCTGTGCGCGACTCGTCACCCTCGACGAGTCGACCCGCTGCACGCCGAATCCTAAGAACGTCTCGATCTACAAGGAACTGCTCGAGAAGGCCAACCGCTTGCGGACCGCACTCACCTCGGCAAACCTTCTTTAGGTTGCTTCACCCTTTCACTTTTACCTTCACTTCTTCCCATGCGCCTCGTCCTTGCGGCTACCGGAGCCAGCGGTTCCATCTACCTGCAACGGATGCTCCATCATCTGGGCAGTGGCACGGGGGGAGGTCATGAGATCCATCTCGTCCTTTCCCCTTATGCCAAGCAGGTCATCCGCGAGGAAATCGGCGCCTTGCAACTCCCCGCAGGTGTAATCGAGCACAGCGAGAAGTCGATGAACGCCCCCTTCGCCAGCGGGAGCGCCCTCTTTGACGGGATGGTCGTGATGCCCTGCTCGATGGGAACCGTGGGACGGATCGCCGCCGGAACCAGCGAGAACCTGATCCTCCGCGCCGCGGATGTCTTTCTCAAGGAGCGTAGGAAGCTGATCCTCGTGCCTCGTGAGACCCCCTGGAATCTGATCCATGCACGGAACATCGTCACAGTGACCGAGGCCGGGGGCATTATCCTCCCAGCATCTCCATCCTTCTACAGTCATCCCAAGGATTTCGACGAACTCGCCGATACCGTCGTGTGGCGTGTTCTAGATCAACTCGGCATCCATGCTCCGAATGCCTGCCGCTGGCACCAGGAAATCAACGCCGAGGAATTGAACTCCAACCAAGAGTGATGGGGCGCCGGGTCAACAAGCAGAAGTTTCTTGCGGCTGTCGCGTCAACTCTCGCCAGACTGATCTTCTCCACTATCCGTCTGCGGGTGAACGATCGTGCAGGATTCCTGACAAATCCTCCTCAGGGTCCTCGCATCCTCGTCTTCTGGCACAACCGCATCCCCGCGATCTCGATCGGATTCCTACGCCACTACCCTGGCAAGCATCCCAGCCGCAAGGGAGTCTCCGTCCTCACAAGCCCGAGCAAGGATGGAGACATCCTGGCAGGGGTCATGGCCAATCTCGGCATGGGATCGGTGCGTGGTTCCAGCTCCCGCCGCGGCTCCACAGCAATCCGTGAGCTGACAGCCCTTCTCGAATCCGGTGTTGATCTGGCGATCACTCCCGATGGCCCCCGCGGCCCGAAGTACTCGCTCGGTCCCGGAGCGGTATTCCTCTCGCAGAAAACCGGCATCCCCATCATGCCGCTGCATGCCTGCTACCACAATGCCATCCGGCTCAAGACTTGGGACAACTTCGCGATCCCCCTTCCCTTCTCCCGAGTCGATATCACGATGGATGACTACTTCAGCGTGGATCCCAAAGCTATCGATCTCGAATCCGAGCGGCTCAGGCTCGAAACCCTTCTACGAGAGGAAGCCGATAAATCCGATGCCTCTGCATAGAAAATCTTCAGAAATACGAAATTAATCTGGAAGGCAGGAAAAGGATCTATAGGCATTTTCAATCATCATGATCTTGTGAGAAGTCATGAAGATCTGCTCTCAGAGGTACTCAAATCTGTTTCCGGCCATCTTCTTTCCTGTTTTCCTGTTTTCCTGATTAACAATATTTTCTCTTAGCACCCAACTTCCAAAAACCCATGAAACTCATTGATGGCAAGGCGGTCGCCGCCGAAGTCGAACTCGAAACCCGCGCACGCATCGAGGCACTGAAAGCCCGCGGCATCACCCCTGGACTCGCCGTCGTTCTCATCGGTGAGGATCCAGCCTCCCAGGCCTATGTCCGCAACAAGGATCGCACCTGTGCCTCGCTCGGCATGCACTCCCGTAAGTTCGAGCTTCCCGCCTCTACCACTCAAGAGAATGTTCTCAAGCTCGTGGCTGAGCTCAATGCCGATCCCGCCATCCATGGCATCCTCGTGCAGTCCCCTCCCCCGAAGCACATCGACGAGCATGCTGTCACGCTCGCCATCGATCCTCGCAAGGATGTCGACGGATTCCACCCGATCAATGTGGCGAAGCTCGCCATGGAGGATCCCACCGCTTTTGTTCCCTGCACCCCACTCGGCTGCCAGAGACTCCTCATCGCTGCCGGCATCGAAACCTCGGGTGCCGAGGTAGTCGTCGTCGGGCGCAGCCTCATCGTAGGCAAGCCGATGGCCCTCCTCCTCATGGCCAAGGGTAAAGGGGGTGATGCCACCGTCACGATCGCCCATTCCCGGACGAAGGATCTGGCCGCAGTCACCCGCCGCGCTGACATCGTCATTGCAGCGATCGGTCGCCCCAAGGCCCTAGGAGCCGAACACATCAAGGAGGGTGCCGTCGTCATCGATGTCGGCATCAATCGTGTCGAGGATTCGACGACGACGAGCGGCTACCGACTGGTAGGTGATGTCGACTTCGATGCCGTATCCGCGAAGTGCAAGGCGATAACCCCGGTTCCTGGTGGTGTCGGCCCGATGACGATCGCAATGCTGATGAGCAACACCGTCACGGCCGCTGAACGATTAACCATGTAACATTCAGATCACCCCCCCATGAAATTCATTTTGCCATTGTTTTGCCTCTTTGCGGCAGGAGTCTCGGCATTCTCACAGGTAGGGGGCATACCCCAAACCGGACCAGTTTCAGCTCCGGGCACAAATGAAGTGACAGCCGTCACTAATACCAACGTGGTATTCAGGGAAGAAGTCCTCCAACTACTGACTTCCGGCGAGCAGGATGCTGCAGAGTCCAAGCTGCTGCAGGGGTTGCGAAGCCAACCCGAAAATCTCGACCTGCTTTTTCTCGCCTCTTTTCTCGCTCGAAGCCGCTTTGACATTGCCACTGCAAGCGCGGGATTTTTTATCAATCTCAACAAACGTCCTGATTCGCTTGAAGGAAGGATCGCGGCATGTGTTCTGGCAATCGATGCCACTGGTTCCAAAAATCCTTTTTTTGCCCTGCCTTACTATAACGCGCTTCTGATCTTGGCGGATGAACATCCGGAATCGTTGGTACTCCAATGGTTAACTGCCGTCGAGGCACGCACCCTGACAAGCGGAGCGGAGAACAAACTCCCACCAGCACTCAGAACAAAGATCCTTCAATACGGCGTCAATACCTATGAAGGCATCCTTGCTTCGATGAAGCCGAACATCGGTCCTGTTCTCATTCACCAGACACTCGGCAACATGCTCGAGCAACTTCAGGATTATGATGGAGCACTTGTACACCGGGAAAAAGCCCTATGGTTGGAGAGAAAACCCTGGAGTCTTGATGCTGCAGCTATCACCTTGGACTTGTTGGGACGTTCAAAAGAGGCACTTCCTTTGGTTCAGGAAGCCGTTGACATGGACCCTCAGAACCCAGCGTATCGCAGTAAGCTTGGATCAATTCTTCTGAAACTGGGTCGCCCAGAGGAAGCTATCAAGGCATGGCAGGAGGGGTATGCGATCAGCCATCTTGCCAGCTATCCTTACTGCATCTCGCTTGTGTATCGCAATAAGGGGGACTACCCCGACGCACTCCAGTCCATAAGACAGGCATTGGCCCTGGAACCTCAGAACCAGCACTACAAGATTTATGAGGCACGCTATGCGGCACTTTGCGGCGAGCCAGATGCTTCAAGGAAAATCAAGGAGGTGGGATCCTTCGACTTCGAGGGAAAACCTCTACCACCGAATAATGATCCATCAATGGATCCATGGTTTGTTGCTGCAAACACCGGTGATTTTCATGCCATCCGAAAAATGCTTTCCATCCCTGATCCAGCACCAGGGACACAGATTACCATCAGCGATAAGCTCCGCTACCGGTTCTTCCACGAAATAAGGGGGCTACTCAGCAGGCTTGAGCAGCTTAAAACAATTCCTGCTCTTAGAATTTCAGGATCCAGACTTGCCCAGCAAATCAGGGAAAAATTTCGAATCCTAGACCCCAGTGCCACAAATCCCCGATTCTATAATCAAACGGCATTGATGATTGCTGCGGAGGATGGCTGGGAACAAATGGCAAACGATCTTCTCCAGGAGGGTGCTAATCTGAACCAAACCGACAACAACGGAGACACCGCCCTGCACTACAGCATCCAATTCAAGCAGCCACGCCTTGCACAACTCCTGCTTAATGCCTCACCAGATTGCACGATTCAGGACAAATGGCATCAGACACCGCTGATCATGGCGGCCGTGGAAAATGACGTTCCCAGCGTCAGAATGCTTCTTGAAAAGAATGTGGATCCGAACACCGGCACGCCACATGGAGGAACACCCCTTCAATACGCCTCGGCCAACGGAGAACTTGAGATCGTTAACCTTTTGATAAAGAAGGGAGCTGATGTGAACCTTCAGGCGAAGAACTCTGGCGCCTTTCCACTCATTGTTGCCTGCCGACTCGGTCATACCTATTTAATAAAGCCTCTCTTATCCGCAGGAGCAGGGATTAACCAAACGGATAATAGCGGGAATACCCCGCTTTCCGATTCAGTTGTTCCAGATCTCAAGAGCTCACTGACTAGCCTGCTTGTGGATGATGGAGCATCCCCCACCAGCTCGGACTCCAACGGAATTACCCCGATCATGAAAGCAAGATGCCTTGGTTATGAAGAGTTGGCCAAAGCATGGGAACAGAAGTCCGGAACAAACACCCCGCTCAAACTCCAATCCCTTCTGACTAACACAACATTCACGGATCAAGAATCAAGGGCTGTGGCCCTCACCCTTCCCCTTCTTATGGAATCCGGTTCTTTTTCAAAGGGCCTGCTCACGCTCTCTGTTTCAAAAAAGGAAGCGATCAAAGAACTTTCCGAAAATTATGGCATCAGGACTCCTGAATACCTCCTGAAGCTAGTCCATTCCATGGATCGCTACGATCCGAATGCAAAGGATACATCCACAACAAATTCACAACCCTCCGCAGTAGTCATCGCCGACTTGCTCAAAACCGCCCTCCGGCAGATTAAATCCTCGGCTCCGGTCCAGACACAAGATGACACGGCATGGATTAAATCTGAGATGATACGCCTGACATCACTAGGCATGAGCGCTGGATACCTATCGGAAGAGGATGGTAAAGCATTGATCAGCAAGACAACTGATGAACTTCTGAAAAAATACTCATCATGGAATGAATATCTTCAGAGCTTTCTGACAGGAGCCAGATTCCACGCGGGATGGTCCTATCACCGCTACAAAAACATCTGCGACCTGATTCTTGGCTCAGCACTACCATGGCCC
>CAIZIQ010000324.1 GCA_903933015.1 uncultured Spartobacteria bacterium
CCCGGCGAAATCCTGGTGATTGCAAACCCCCTTGATGAATCGGTGCTGGCCGTTGAGGCTGAATCCTTTCTGGGGATCGAAGGTTACGGTCCGGATCCCGAAGGGGGTCTCGTAGAGATCTAGGGCCACTCCATTCGTCTCGATTAGGGAGATCGTCTTGTAGAGCGTGGGGGCCTCGGGTGACCAGAGCTTGGGATCTGCGACCTGAAGGTTCTGGGTGACTACCAGATGCTGGCCCGATGATGTATGGAAAGGCGCAGCCGTCTTGGCGACTTCCTTGCCTGTGGCATCCAGGATTTTCGTGACCAATGTTCCCGAGGCTTCCTTGTCTCCATTATTCTCCAAGGTGGTCTCGACCGTCACCGTTGCATCCTTGCCCGAGAGAACACTTGTCACATAGGTCCCCCACTGAGCCACATGAAGGGGTGATGTCTTTTGGAGCCAGACGTGCCGGTAGATTCCGGCTCCTTCGTAAAACCATCCCTCGTTCGCAGAAGCATCGGTGCGAACGACCAGTGTGTTCTTTTCACCGAAACGTGCATACGGAGTGAGGTCGTAGACGAAGCTGGTGTAGCCGCTTGGCTTTCGACCAAGGCAGTGCCCGTTGAACCAAACCATGGAGTTGCGGTAGGCACCGTCAAACTGCACAGTGATCCGCTTCCCCTGATCAGCGGGAGGAAGATCAAAGGTCCTGCGGTACCAACCGATGGCCGATCCATCCTTGGCATCGAGATGACGACTTCCCTTTCCGTTATTGTCTTTCTCACCGAAGGGCTGCTCGATCGCGTAGTCGTGCGGAAGATTCAAACTCCGCCAGGAGCTGTCGTCGAAGTCGGGCTTCACGAAGCTCAGGCCTGCGCCGGGGTTCTCCTTCACCACATCGGGCAAGTTCGCCCTGATGATGGCATCCTTCGCCTCGGAATCCTCGCCTTGCTTCATGAGATCGCTCTCCTTGCAAAGAAAGTCGAGAGTCTGACCAACATCAAGAGGATCACCCTTATGGAAGCGCCAACTTGAATCCATCAGTAGTTTTTGGCGGGGAGACTCCGCGGGATCTGCGGGAAGGCTTCCGGTAAGTAAAGCCGGCAGGATAAGAAGAAGAAGGAGCTTTTGGATGTTCATGGGTGCTTTGGGGAAATAAGAATTATTGATACGTGTTGGTCTCTTATTTAAGTCAGCCCGTTGGATGTTATTTAACACATGTAACGTGAGATATGGATTACCTCCCCAGTCAACCAAAGTTTCATTTATGTAAAGGATGGACCTTTACTACTGAAGACATTCAAATTTAAGTGAAAATTAGTTCCTCTTGGTGGCTTGCGGATCCATTACTTCCCGGGGAAAATCACGGGATCGGGAGCCACCTCAGGAGACCTTTCCCTGGGTTTCCAGCCTGGGAGGGCATTCGGAGGGGGAGTCATATCTGGTTTCTCGTATGGAGGAACCGGCATGCCTTTCTTAAGTTGAAAGACTGGATAGGCCAACTTCCCTTCCATTCCCTGTAGTGTCCTTTTTGGATAAGGTTTCTCCGGTTGACGTTCCTCAATAAGAAGACATGCCTGGAAAGCTCCCCCGGGAACCTCGCTGATCAGGACTTCGATGGGATATGGTTTACCACGCTCTACTTGAAACCATTTGCCGGGATACAAGCCAATATCGTTCTTTGATGGCATCGTCTTGTCAGCAAAAAGGGACGCAGAATCCATGCGTTGAAGATTTGCCAGAAGGACATTCTGGCCGTCAAACCGAACGGCAATCGTATCATCTGCTATGCCGAGAAATCTGAAGGATCCATCCTTCGGTGCAATCACGGTTCCCTTGTAGTGGACGATCCAGTGCCCTGGTTTGACCTCCTTTTCCACATTGAACGCCTCGGGTGCCTTAATTGCCGGCATCGTTGGAATAAAGACTTGATAAGTCAGCATCGTGTCCTTCGCCTGATAAAATCTCTGAAGGATTTTTTCATCCCACCCCCCCTTGAAGAATTCATCCATGATCTTGAGGTGACTCTGAACTCCCGGAGTGTAATTTCCCGACGTATCCGTGAGGCCGTCCATCTTTACCTCGGTGGGTTTTCTGTCGGGGGTCTGCTTGAGATCGTAGAAATGTCCTTTGAGTCCGCCCCCACCCCCTCCCTTGAAACCAAAGGCAGTGAGCCCCGCCACGGGCATTGAAGCCATTCCAGCTCCTCCCCCGGCCCCCGAGCCAAGCCCAGCAGATCCCAAGCCGCTCATGACAGAAGCCATTACATCGGGGCCAGTCGAGGAACTCATGTCCATGGCAGGTAGGGCAATCGATGCATTGGCGGCTGTGGAAGTAATCCTCTTTGAGATCGCGGGCGCAGCAGCGGCCGTTTTCTTGGAGGGCTTCACCTTGTGCTCCGCTGCCCCAACTGTGCTGGGTGGAGGAGCCGTGAATTTCATCTTATCCTTACGGCTCTGGACCACCTGAACCACAAGAATTGTCGCGCCACCCAGGAGCACGACATGGGCTAGAATGCTCAAGACAAGGAAACTCCCGCTCCAAGCCATCCATCGCTGCCAGAGGCTCTTCTTGATCGGGTGTGGCTCCGAGGGCGCACGATGAGCCAGATGGTCGGATTGAGGTGCCTCGGGATGGTGTTCCTCAGTCATTGCGTCACTCCTCGTCGACGTTGAATGTCACGTTGGTGATCTTGGCTGCCGCCAATGCGTTCAAGACGTCGATCGTGCGACTATACTTGGCATGGGCATCACTCTGGATCGTCACAATCGCTGGTTGGTGAGCGTTATCTGCATTCTCCTTCAGTCGCATTAATGTGGCACGAAGTTGAGGTAGATCAGAGCTCTCAGGAGAGTCGAACGGTTCGTCATTGAGCGATACTTCACCCTCATCGGAAATCGAGATGATGGTTTCGTCATTGAACTCGGTAGCCGAGGAGGACTCCGCGGAGCCGGGAAGTTTGGTCGAGAGTTCGTTTTCAACCTTCACTGCTCCCGCCATGACCATAAAAAAAAGCATAATCACAAAGACAACATCCACCATCGGGGCGATCTGAAACCCCATGGTCCCGTCATCTTCGTTAACAAAGGATTTCATGATCCGGAATTAGTCGTGATTGACCGTTGAGAAGGAGATGTCGGAGATGCCCGCCTCGGCGGCAGCATTCATCGCCTGCGAGACAAAAAGAGCAGGAACCTCACGATCACCGCGAATCACAATCCGAAATTCGGGGTTTTGGCCCGGTTTGGAGGCGGCGATCTTGTCACCGTAAGCCTTGGCGGCCTTGAAGGGTTCCACAAGATCCGCACCCTTCGTGTAAATACGGTCCTGAAAATTAAAGACACTTCGATTGGCGGAGGGATCCCAGCGGACATTAACAATCGCCTCGGAACGGGAATCGTCTTTCTTTGCTGCCTCGGCGGCGATCGGAAGTTTGATGGTTTTGTCGATATTCAGGACTTGAGCCGAGGTAATGACCATGAAGAAAATCAGGATGACCAGCAGGACATCCACCATCGGGGCAATCTGAAAATCAGGCTCCCCCTTCTCTAGTCCGCCTCCTCCTCCGGCCATGGTCTTTTAAATGTGGGGGTGGAGTTTAGGCCTGTTCTCCCAGCTCTTCGGAAGCGATCTCCTCGACAACTACCTCCTCCTGCTGCTGGAGCAACCAATTTGGAGTGTTTGCGTAGATCTCCTCACCGCTGATGTGAACCCCCTCGAGTGCCTCGTAGGGCATTTTGCGGAAAAGAACGTTGATGATATCTTGGATATGGTGCATCGCCGTGGTGGATCGACTCCGGAGGAAATAGAACATTCCAAATGCAGGGATCGCGATGACGAGACCGCTGGCCGTTGCAACCAACACTTCGCCGATGGCTCCAGAAAGACTGGAGGGATCTCCGATTCCGGAACTTCCGAGCGTGCTGAACGCCTTGATCATACCCGTGACAGTTCCCAAGAGACCGATCATCGGTGTCACCACACCGATCACCGAGAGATAATTGATCTGGGTACTCATGGAGGCGCTTTCCTTATGCATTTCGGAAATCATTCCCTCCTCAACCATGGTCTTGCCATCTCCAAGAAGCGAGATGCCGACCCGGAGGACATTGGTAAGCGGGGATTTGTTATCGCGGCAGAAGGTGTAGGCTCCGACATAGTCTCCCTGCTGAAAGAGGCGCTTCACCTCGGCCTCATAGGCGGGAGGTGATGTTTTCTTGATGGAGGTGTTCCTTACTCCGTCAGTCGAAAGGTAGACCGTCAGCACCGACATGATGCCGATCGGAAACATCACCCAACCACCCTCGACAAGCGTCTCAAGCAGGGATTTGGAATGAGGCTTAGCATCTTTTTTAGCCTCTTCAGCGGAAGCAGAGGCGATGCCGAGACAAAGGAATGCGGCTAGGATAAGCAGGAGGCGTGGGTGGCGTTTGTTCATGAGATAGGAGGGATGTCGTTAATTTAGGGTTGAGGAGATTGAAATCAAGGATCGCAGATCAGGGGTGGCTTAGGATCTCGGCTTTCTTTTTGGCCACGGAAGCCTGAGTGGAATCGGGCCAATCCCTCACGATATCAGCATAACTTTGCGCCGCCCGTTTCTCGTCCTTGAGACCCACATATGCCTCGGCGGCTCCCGCAAGGGCAGGAGGTTGCAGCAGCGCGACCGAGGGATAAAAGACCTTGATCGTGAGGAATGCACGAAGGGCAGCGGGATAGTCTTTTTTCTGGAGAAGCGCTTTTCCAAGGGCCAGCTGGGCAAGTGGGGAGCTTTGATCACCTCCCAGTCTGGGCAATGCTTTCGCCTCCAAGGCTACAGTTGTCAGATCCGATGTGGCCAGTGGAGCGAAGAGCGTTCCGGCCTTCGAGAGGGATTCCGCAGAAGAGCTCTTAATGGCACCGATCTGGCGAGCAAGATCGGCACACTCGCTTTCCTTGCCGGAGGCAGCGAGCGCCAAGAGACGCAAGCGGGCCATTTCAAGCCACCAGGATCCCGACACATCCTTAAGATCCCCCTGCTTGGAGACATAGTCCTCTGTGAGGCTGAGAACTTCAGAGGCGTTCCCCTTGGAAGCAGCAGCAATGGCTTTTGCAAGTTCCGGAGGCTCAGCGAAGTTGACCTTGGCAATTCGCGCCAAGGGGAGTCCCATTTCCACAGTACTGGTGCCACCCTCCATTGTCACCTTGACCATAATCATATCCTGGGAGCGCCTTAGTGTGGAGCTATTGTAGATCTGCCCATCGGTGGTCGTGATCTCCTCTGCACAGGCTATCGCCGCCAGTGAAAACGCCAGCATGGTCAGGGCCGTTCTTTGGAGTCGGAGGCTCATGGTTTTACAGGAGTTGAAGCGGCAGGTGCAGTCGGTGCCGCAGGGGTAGCGGAAGTTGTAGGCTCAGGAGGAAGTGACTCGAGTTTTTTACGCGCCTGATCAGCGAGGGGTGAGGCGGCGAGACGCGGCTTGGAGAGCATATCTTTGAGGTTCTTTGCAGCGTCGCCAGGCTTGCCGATTTTTACGAAGGCATCGGCGGCTTTCAAATACGCTGGGATGACGACCGAGGGGTACCGCTGGTAGGCGACATAAACACGCTGGTAATACTGAAGGGCGGCATCAGGCTTGCCCCGTTTTTCCTCCAACTCTCCCATCGACATGAGTGCCTTGGCGGTAATCTCACCGCGCCACTCCTTGGTGGAGGCGACCTGCTCGAAGATCTTCTTGGCATCGTCAAGCTTTCCTAAAGCAAGCAGGGCCGATCCCTTGCCATAGGTAATATCTGCAAGCTTGGCATCGGCGTTTGCTTTCTCGACGGCATCATCAAACCACCTAATAGCCTCGGCAGGCTGGTTGCGTGCCAGGGCCGTCTCTCCCATGCCGCAATAGGCGTACTCAAGCAAGTCGCTCTTGGGAAATGATTCCATCAATTCCTTGAAGAATGCTTTGGCTTTGTCGATCTCCCCGCGTTGAAGCGCGATCTGACCGCACTCGGAGAGGAGCATGGCGCTGAGTTGATCAGGCGGAAAATCCTTGTAAATCGAGGCCATCAGTTCTTTCTGCCGATCAGGCCTCTTGGTAAAGCCGGCAAGCTGGCCGAGGGCAAACCTCAGACGTGCCTTGTCAAGAGGTGCAACTCCGGCGTTTGACTCGTTCAGATATTTTGCAAAATCAGCATCTGCATCATAGGGAGGAAGCGGCGTCGGGGAGGGACGTGGCGGAGGAGTTGCACTTGCATCTGCAACCGGTCCGTTTGCAACCCCCTGGGCGGAGCTAGGAGAGATTTCTTTGGGAATTAGCGGTGGTCGCGGTCTCTTGGAGCACGACTGGGCGAGCTGTGTGAGGAGCATTTCGACGGCATCCTGACGGCGGTCATTGATGTTCTTGAGGATGCTCTCGGCAAGGTACTTTTTAGCTTCCTCGGGCTTGCCCTGCTTGATCTTCGCCTTGGATACCCAATAGACAGCAGCCACCGCAGCAGGGTGCTTGGGGTGTTGCTGGGCAAAGCGACGGAACATTTCGTCAATAGCATCCCAGTCATTGAGCTTCTGATACTGTTTGTTGGCTTCAAAGAGAGAGTATTTCAGAAGCTCATCGCTCTCGGCATATTTGAGCGAATCACGATATGCGGCTGCGGACTCCGCGGTCATCTCCTTGGCCGCATAAGCATCACCTTTCAGTGAAAGAATCTCGCCTTGGACCGCCTCTCCCTGGTGCTTCTTCAACCACTCGTCGCAGAGTCTGATTACGTCGTCGTATTTGTTGGCAGCCTCATAGCATAGGGCAATGCGGTAACCTGCATCCCCAGAGAAGGTTCCCTCCGGGAATTTCTTCGCATAGTCCTGAAATCCTTCCAGTGCCTTCCCGTAATCACCTAATTGGAACGAGGAAAGCGGTATGCGGTAAGTGCATTCTTCAGCGAACTTTCCGGAGGGGAACTTGGCAAGGTACTTTTGGTAATCCTCGATCGCCTCCTTGTATTTCGAGGGATTCGGAGTTTTAGGATCGGAAGCTTGGGCGAATTCCGAATTGGCTAGCAGAAACTGCATATCGGCGGCCAATAACGAAGAGTCTCCTTTTTCCATTAGCGTTCCGAAGACCATCTCGGCCTTGGGAAAATCCCCAGCTTCCAAGGCTACGGCGCCCTTCAGGTATCCGGCTTGGGAGGCATATTTTCCAGTGGGATACTCTGCAATGTATCGGTCTAGGACGGGCACAGCGTCATCGGGCATTCCTAGTGAGCAAAATGCAGAACCGATACTGAAAAGAGCATCCTCGCGCACCTTCGGATCCTTGGAGGAGTCCAGGAGGCTCTCCCAAATCAGGATGGTTTCCCATTTCTGGTCCAGTTCATCATAGGCTTTGGCCTGACGCAGGCGAACCGGCACCTCCGTGTCGGGCATTTTCTCAAACTGATCTAGGACAGTTTGAAGTTGTTTCTGATCATCCTTGAGTCGGGCGTTGATGGCGTTGATCTCCATGAACGACTTGGGATTCTTCTGAAGACTGGCCGTGTTATCAGCAATTGTCTCGCCGAGAGACTCGATCCTCTTTTTCTGGAGATCCATGACCACCTGTTTCGGACGAACGATCGCGTACATCCGCAGTGCCTTCTGACGTTCCCCCTTCGCTAGAAGGCCGTCTCCGATGCGAACCGCAAGGATGTCGAGTTGGAGCGGGTTGTCGATCAGCTCACTTGAAGCCTGAAGTTGATCAAGAAGTTTGAGTGCCTCATCGAGTTTTCCCTGCTTTGACTCGATCTCGACGATCGCCATGGCAGCCTGAACGGTAAGGTCATCCTTAATTCCTCCCGCAACCATCGGACGTAGGGCCAACAGTGCCTCCTCGGGCTTCCCCGAATCAGCTAGCATCGAGGCCTGGGCAAGGCGGGCCCTGGCAGCAAGATCACCCGAACCCTCCGAGGCCTTCTTAAGGGTTTGCTCTGCATCTGCCTTCCGTCCTGATTGCATCTGGATCTGGGAGATCGCGATCAGAGCCTTGGTCTTGTTCTTGCCATCAGGAAATTCCTTAAGGCAACGGTTGTAATATTCCTCCGCCTTCGGAAGGTTCTTCTGATTGAAATACGTGGACGCAAGAGTGAAGAGGATCGTCTCAAGAGCCTCACCCGTGGGTCCTGCTGAGAGAACCGCCTCGAAACTCTTCGCCGCACCAGCATAGTCCCCGGACTGGAAGGCGCTGGCACCAGCCTTGAATAGATCCTCAGGAGAGGCAGGAGTATCCACCGCAATGGCAAGGGGCATCAAAACTGAAACGCTTGCCAACAAAACAAGAAGTGTGGGCCGGGGAATACTCACGGGCCAAAATGTACTACATCCCATGCGCGAGTGCATTTAAAATAAAATGAGTGCGTTGGATTTTACCTCTAAGTTTTTTTCATTGCTACTGAGCCTATGGCCTCGAGTTAATCAATCGCGAGGATGTCACAGCCTCTAACCAACCCATTTTTTCTTATCAGGTTAAGAGCTTCTCCTGGCCAAAACATTCCTTTCATAGGAACGGACTTCCTCCATCCAGTCAGCAGGAACATTGTTCCTGAAAAGAAACTCCTCCCAGACTGCACCGGCAGGAAGGGACTTCGCCTCCTCCATAAGGGCGAGTCGTTCCCAAAGAGCACCAGAGTCCTCGGCCTTGCGGATCTTTTCGATCGGCTGAAGCAGTGCTAGCAGAAGCGCCTTCTGAGCACTCCTGGTGCCGATCACCCAGGCCGCGATCCGGTTGATCGAGGCATCGAAGAAATCGAGGCCAATGTGGGTGTGTCCAAGGAAGTCTCCTCGCACCAGTTCCTCCATGATCGCAATCGTCGGATCATCGAGCAGGACGACATGGTCACTGTCCCAACGAACACCACGACTGACATGCAGTAAGAGCTCGGGAAGGAACTGGAGGACCGAAGAGATCTTATCGGCCAACTGCTCGGTCGGATGGAAGTGACCGGCATCGAGGCAGAGGAGCTTTTGGTTCTTCACGGCATACCCCATGTAGAACTCATGGGAGCCGACCACGTAGCTCTCGCTGCCTATCCCGAAG
>CAIZIQ010000325.1 GCA_903933015.1 uncultured Spartobacteria bacterium
ACATCAGGAACGCATGAGGTAACACCCCATGCTGCCAACCGGGGACGGAGAAATCCCACGGTGGCTGGACGAGGAAACTCGACCGATGTGCAGCGGGAGGAATCCGCTGAACAACAAATCTCTCCAGGCTTTGACAAGCGCCTTTCCTGCAGGAAGGCGCTTTTTTATTGCCCGGGTTCCCGGTGTTCCAACCCAGCAAATAAGGAGACACACCAGCATGAGCACGGCGACACTTGATCATCCCACCCTGGCAATTCGGAAGACCGAGAACCGGGACCACCATCTATGGAATAACAATGGGACCTACTGGGTACACTATACCGAGCACCTGCCGGATTACACGAAGCGCCGCGTCCGTCGTAGCCTTCACACCGACAGCCTTAACATCGCCAGAGTACTCCGGGACAGCCTCCTCAGCGACTTGGTCCACTGGGAGGACTGACGATGAGGTCTTATTCCCTGAACTCCAATTCAGCTTTCACAGACACCTTCTCCAGGCGGGAGGCCACCGCGATGGGGAAAATCGCCAGTGCGAAGAGTGCCGAAATCATCATTTGCGGCCTGATGGACAGTGGATACCAGCCCGTCTTGTCGGTCACGCAGAGGATTGTGATGATGCCACCCAGGTAGATGATCCACCAGATTCCGTTCCGCAGCTCCAGGGGGCGTCGGCGGAACCATTGAGGGATCAGAAACAAAATCGTCGGGAAAATAATCGTGCCCACCGCCCAGATCACAGAGGTCTTCCCACTCCAGAGAATCGACCAGGTTGCCAGCACGAAGGCCGCACGGCACCAGATCCCTGCACCCTTTAGCCGGAAGGGTCTCTTCACTTCAGGGAGTTGCTTGCGGAGAGCCATCAGGCTGACCGGGCCGATTGCCAGAGCGATCACCATGGTGGCCGTCAGGAAGCCGACAATCCTCTGCCAGCTCGGACCACCAAAGAGCATCGCGATCCCGATGAGCAGACTGCTCACCAGAGCCACCCAAGGTACGGACTGATCATTCAGACGTTGAAATGACTTCGGCAGCAGCTCTGCTCGGCCCATCATCCAGCTTACACGTGCCGAGACACCCATGTATGCCATCGCGGTGGCGCCGGGTGAGAGCACCGCGTCGACAAGGAGCAGGTTGGCGACCCAGACAAGCCCTGCTCCCAAGGCAATCGCCACCAGAGGCCCCCCGTGGGCCGTCAGCACCAGATGCTCCCATCCGTGGGAGATCTGGCCCGGATCGATTGAGACCAAGAAGGCAAGCTGCAGAACCATGTAGATTGCCAAGCAAATTGCGAGTCCCAGTCCCATCGAGAGCGGGACATCCCGCTGAGGACGCTTCGATTCTCCGGCAAGATCCATTGAGGTTCGGAATCCGAAGAGACTGAAGAGGACGCCTCCGGTACTCACAGCCGTCAGAACTTCATCCCTAACCGAGCCATCCCAGGGCAACTTTCCCGCCATATTGCCCCAGTGCGACTGCTTCAGCATCAGAGTCACCGAAACCAGCAGTGGGATCGTCAGCTTCCAGAAGGTGAGCCCGTCGATCCATTTGGACAGCATCCCGATCCCGCTCAGATTGATCCAGGCAAAGAGGATCAACATCAGTGCTGCGCAGGTGATTCCTGCAGGACTTAGGATCTGGCCATGGCCTGCATCGATAGTCAGCCACGGGAACTTGCTCGCCAGATACTGGATCATTGCGAGCACCTCGATCGTCGGGATCGAAACATAGGCGATCCAAACACTCCACCCCCCGATAAATCCCGAGGTTCTGCCATGTGTCAGAAGCGGGATCGCCGCAAGGGCTCCGGAAGTCGTGATCACCGAGCCCAGTTCGGCGAAGACGATCGCGATCACGAACGACATCAGGCCGCCGAAAAGCCATGCCAGCATACTGAATGGACCTGCCTCCTTTGCGCAGAGATAGGGAGCGAAGAGCCATCCGGAGCCGATTGTGCCCGTCACCACCGCGAGAGTCATACTCCATAGTCCAAGTTGACGCTTCAGCCCCATGCTGGAGCCCTGGTTTTGGAGAGATGATTCGGGCATGGGCACGTGGGAAAGCCTTGTGATAGGCGGATGGCTTGCCGATGTCAAAGACAGCAGCCTAAGCCCTCAGCCTTATTGGGACGGCTTGTCCATGGGCATCAGAGTGGATCTTTTGCCAGTCTCCTTGGGAAGGGTCTCCCTGAAAAGGAAACCTCTCCGATCTCTTCACCGACTTGTCGCTTAGCGTCCGGGGCGCTTGTTGGAAGTCTGTTTCATTGGGATGAATTATTGGGAGAGTCAGTCAGCGGACTTTCCCGGTTGATTTAATGTGCTGACTGTTTTTGAAAAAGCAAATGCCGTTCCAGGATAAGACTTGGGATTTTCGCTCCCCACTTCGTTCTGCTGTGCTCGCAATGCCGCATGCAGGGAAGCAAGGAGTAGCCTATGCCTGAGCATAGCTCGAAGGGCGAAGTCGTTTGGAGATGACGTGGCGCGGGCACAACAGCTTTTGAACGGTACTTTGGGCTCGTGCGGGACTCCCGAGAGTGCAGAACAAGAGCGATGCCAGAAAGATCAGGGAAGCTGCCTGCGGAAATCTACGCATTTCCACAGGTGGTGTCGGGTCGTGAGGGAAGGTATCTTTACCCTATGAAGGAGAGAGTTGAAAAAATCGTCATCACCTTCCGTCTTGATCCCAAGATCAAGGAGGCGGCCAAGAAGATCGCGCTTGCTGCGAAACAGACTCTCTCCCGATATGTGGAGGAGTTGATCAGGATCGACCTCTGGAGAAAGCGTCTGTTGGGTTAGAAACCCTCCCGCGTCTCTCCGGAGAAAAATGGAGGTTCGTACTGGAGTCGAACCAGTCTAACAGGTTTTGCAGACCCGTGCCTAACCGCTTGGCTAACGAACCATAAAGGAACTTATTCGAAGAAGGGGGGAGTTCCTCCGATGTTCTTCAACATGATCCTTCTCCTGCGGCAGAAGGTCAAGCCCGACTAGATCCTGCCGCTCAACCACTCATATTATTGGCTACCCGGGGCGATTTCCAACCAAGGTGCACCGTAAACCGTCTTATCCAGGCTGGAGTCGTTGGGGTTCGTGAATCGGCATGGCTTGATCCGCTTACCCGATTGCTTTCCCCGGCTGGCCGCAGTCTTCCGTAAGGTAATCTTCGTGGGTTTCGGCTTGTTGGAGGATCTCATCGTTTGAGAACGACCTTTAGGCCCGACTCTAATACGGGAGTCCCCGTATGGCGCGAAAAGGGGATTGATGGTGCTGACGGGGTCCTTTGTCCGGATTCAAGAATGCCTTGATCGCCAGGATGTGGGGGATGCACCTCTTTGTTGCCCGAGAATTACCTTCTGCCGATGGAGAGCTTCGCCATGAGGTCGGTAGTCAGCGATTCCAATTCGATGGAGACCACCTCGACACGGCGAGTGAAGTAGTTGTAGGCGATCAGATTGGGGACGGCGACTCCCAAACCGATGATGGTACAGTTCAATGCCTCGGAGATGCCGTTGGCCACCAACTGGGGGTCACCATGGTTACCGATGTTTCCGAAAATACCGACAAGTCCCGAAAGAGTGCCGAGGAGGCCCAGGAGAGGCGATATGCCGGTCGTGATCTCGAGGAAGACGAGGCCCGACTCGAGACGCGAGATCTCGTGGCGGGCGCGGGTCTGGACGGCTTCGAGGATCTCGGCGCGCGGCCATTCCCTGTGCTGGAGGACGCTGAGGAGGACGCGGGAGAGAGGTGAGGGTTCGCTCAGAAGGAGTTTATGAAGGTCCTCGACGGAACTGCTCGAACGGAAAGACTGGAGGGCTCCGATGACATCGGGAGGAAGGGCCTTGTCCATCTTGATCACCTGAGCCCGCTGAAGGATCACGGCAAGCGAGAAGATGGAGAGTGCCACCAGCACAAACATGAAGAATCCTCCCTTGACAAAGAACTGGATGAATCCAGGCATGGTGGCTAGGAGAGCAGGGGCGTTGATGGAGTGCATGGGTATCCTTTAGTAAACAGTGAAGCTGTAGTCGATCTCGAGTGTTCCGTTGGGCAGGGTTTTTGCCACATCCGGGGGAATGACGGGAAGCTTGGCGTCCATGATCGAGCGCATGCTGCAATCCGTCAAAGACTGATTGCCGTTACTGGAGAGGACCTTGAGGTCGGTGACCCTGCCCGAGGCGGTGACCTTAAAGCTGACCGAGACGGTTCCAATGCTCAGGAGCCCCATCCTCTCGTCCACGTAGTAATACCAGCGGGAGCCGATGGCATCGGCAACAGCTTTCTTGTAGCGACCGATAGGAGTGGCCTCGGCGGCGACGGAGGAGCGTCCGCGGTTGGAGATGTTGCCACGGATAACGGTCTGCCGTGTCTCGGGCTGGTAGCCCTTTGTTGTTCCAGAAGAACCTGGAGCGGAAGCCTGCTGGGCTGGGGACTGCTGCGATTGCTGAGCGGCTTTTTGGGCGTTGGCCGTGGTCTGGGGAGTGGGCTGCTTCTGGGGTTCCGTGAGTTTCAAATCACTGGGCGTGGGTGAAGGAGTCGGTGTGCTCTGTGGTGTGGGACTGGTAACAGGTGTCGGAGTGGACTGTGGCGTCGGGAGGGGGTTCTGTGGTGCCGTCTGATGCGAGGCGGTAGAGGGAGTCGATGGAGGCTGCGGAGGAGCGGGATTGCCAGCCGAGGATGCCGCTTTATCTCCCGTGGTATGTCGCTGGTTTTGAAGTTCGAGGGCTGCCTGCGACATTCCCTGCTGGCTTGGAAGTGGAAGCAAGCCGTCGGGAGGTTGCTCGCTTGCCTCCTTCGTATTCTCGTTGGACTGGAAGGGGGATTTCTTATCCGGGGTCGAGGTA
>CAIZIQ010000326.1 GCA_903933015.1 uncultured Spartobacteria bacterium
CAGGTCGAGCATCTCGGAATTCTCATGCATCGTGACCCGGCCGAGGGCGATCTGGGCGCTCAGGGCCGAGTAGGCACCGAGGAGAAGCTGCTGGCCGGTCTGGCCCTTCGCATAAAAGGTGCGGGAGACTTGGGCGCCGCCGAAGGAGCGGTTGGCCAGTTCACCACCATACTCACGGGCAAAGGGGACTCCCTGGGAGACGCATTCGTCGATGATGTTGCCGCTGACCTCGGCGAGGCGGTAGACATTGGCCTCGCGAGCACGGAAGTCGCCCCCCTTGATCGTGTCGTAGAAGAGGCGCCAGATGCTGTCGCCGTCATTCTGGTAGTTCTTGGCGGCGTTGATGCCACCCTGCGCGGCGATGGAGTGGGCGCGGCGGGGGCTGTCGTGGAAGCAGAAGGTCTCCACTTGGTAGCCGAGCTCGGCGAGCGTTGCGGAGGCGGAGGAGCCGGCAAGTCCGGTACCGACGACGATGACCTTGAACTTCCGCTTATTCGCCGGACTGATGAGCTTGGCGTTGTTCTTGAACGAGGTCCATTTCTTCTCGATCGGACCTTCGGGGATTTTGGCGTCAAGAATCATGGTCGGATGCAGTTGGCTCAGTGGCAGAAGGAACAGGAGGGAAGCATCGGCACTCGGAGGAGGCCAAGCAGAACGGCGGTCGGGATCGAAGCGTACCCGAGGAACAGAACCCAGGCTATCATCTTGCCGCCGCGCTCGAAAACGGGGCGCATCTTGGCCGTGGTGATGCCGAGGGTCTGGAAGAGGCTGGCGATACCGTGACTCAGGTGCATGGCGAGTAGTCCGATGGCGATGATGTAGAAGCCGCTGATGAGGGGGCAGGAGAAGGCGGAGACCACCATGCGGTAGACATCGTGGCGCCCCAGGGCATCGACCCAGGTTTTCGTCGCCGGCGTGAAGTATTGCCAGGTGAACTCGGCTAGGTGAAAGAGGACAAAAGCCAGAACGGTGAGGCCGGAGAGACGCATCCAGCGGGCAAAGACGGTGGTGTCGAGGTCCTTCTGCACCGCGTACTTCTGTGGTCGGGCCCTCATGTTCTCATGCCAGAGCGTGATCGTGAACCAGATGTGGAGGATGAGGCAGGTCAGCAGAACCAATCGGATGATCCAGAGGATCTCACCGAGTCCCTGAAGAAAATGCGCGTAGGCATTGATGGCGTCAGGTCCAAGGAAGATGGAAAGGTTGCCGAGAAGGTGGCCGATCACAAAGAGAACCAGAACGATTCCGGTGAGGGCGACGACCCATTTGCGGCCGATGGAGCTGCTAAGCAAGGGGCAGCAGGGAGATTTTTGGGAAGAGGCCGATTGGCTCATTGCGGGTGATCATAGATTTACCAAAATCTGCTATCAAGAACCATGTCATCCGCCATCGTTTTTTTATGGAAAGCGTGTTTGATCATGCCGTTTCGGAAGGGCATACTCAATGTTTTTGCATGAACCCAGACCTCGAAATCCCCCAGCCTGACGACCAGGACTTGGTCGCGCGAACACAGGGGGGGGATCCGTCAGCATTCGACACGCTGGTGGTGCGCTATTCGCCGCGCCTCTACGGACTGGTCTACCACATGACCTCGAACCACGAGGATACCAATGACCTGCTTCAGGATGTCTTTGCCAAGGCCTACCGCTCGATCTGCAACTTCCGGGGGAAATCAAGCTTCTACACCTGGCTGCACTCGATCGCGGTGAACATGACCATCAACTTTCTCAAGAAGCGGAACCGTCGCCAGCACCCCAGCCTCAACGACCCGGACAGCAAGATCGAGAACGACCCCGACTTCATCGCCGCGACCAGCAACGGCGACCCGACCAAGGAAGTCTCCGTCCATGAGCTGCAAAAAAAATTGAACGGCGCCATGCAGAAGCTGTCTCATGACCACAGAATCGTCGTAACCATGTTCGATATCCAAGGAATGCCCCATGCCGAAATCGCCAAGATCCTCAAAATCTCGGAGGGAACCGTGCGATCACGCCTCTTTTATGCCCACCGTCAGTTGCAAAACTCGCTCCATGAGTTTAAAAAGAAGTAAGCAGACGCTGATTCCATGAGCCACGAACCGATGCACAAAATCATCAAACTGAAGCGCTACGAAAAGCCTCCCGAGGATTATTTCGAGAATTTCCTCCGCGAGTTCCATCACCGCCAGCGGGCCGAGATGCTCAGACCGTCCCTCCGCACGATCATTCTGGAACGTCTTTCCGGATTGCTTGCCGAGGTCCGCGTTCCGGCCATGGCCTATGCCGGGGCCACGGCAGTCGCCATCGTAGCCGGTGTCGTCATCCTCCGTGAGGCTCCGCCTGCCACAACTCCCCGTTCCTACGCGGTCTCAGCCACCTCTTCCTCTACTACCCCCTACACACAGACTCCGGTGACCATCGACAGGATTCAGCCCGTCTCCCTGCGTATCGATACTCCCAACTCCCCGGGAACTTCCTTGGCTTTCCCTCCAGCCTATCAGTTGCAAGCCCGTCCGGCGAGCCATGAATCGCCGCTCAGTTTCTAGCAGCCTCCCACTCCCCGGGGCAGCTATCGCCGGCTGTTGCTGCCTCCTCGTCCTGGCTAGCCTCGCCTCCGGATCATCGGCTTCGGAATCCACCACGTTGCCGGAGAAAGTTGCCTCCAGTATCCGCTCGCTTTCCCGCGAGAAATCCAAGGCCATTGTCCGCATCCGATGCACCGATGGCCACGGGGAAGTCAACGGCACCGGTTTCTACATCGATCCCAGCGGAATGGTCTGCACCCTCGGGGAAATCGTCCATGAAGGCGATAGGATCTCGATCCAGCAGGACGGGGAGTGGCATCCTGCAAGCATCGTGGCAATCGATTCCCGGAGCGGGGTGGCGTTTCTCAAAAGCCAGTCGACCAATGTGGCCTCTGGAGCCGCGGCCTTCCTGAATCCGGGCAATATCACCAATGTCCCTGCACAGACACCCGTGGTCGGCATGGGATTCCCTCGAGATGCCGAGGCCACTCCTTCGCTCGGCATGATTACGGGAACCCAGACTCATTCAGCAGATCATTTTTTCTGTGTGCCACATCTGGTTGCCAGTGTTCCGCTTTCCGATGGTGAAGGAGGCTGCCCGGTGATGGATCTCTCGGGGGGACTGGTCGGTATGGTTGTTTCGGGCGATAGCCGGACAGGTTCCTGCCTCATCCTCCCAGCAGCAGCGATCCAGAAGCTCCATCACGATCTTCTCTACTACGGACGCCTGAAGCCCGGGTGGATCGGTGCCGCCATCGAGGAGGCGGCCGTGCCGCAGGGCAATTCGCGCACACGCGTGGCCGCCATCCAGCAGGGAAGCCCCGCCGAATCCGCCGGCATCCTTCAAGGGGACATGATTCTCTCCATCTCCGGACACCTCGTCACCGATCCCGAGGAAGTGCCCGCGATCTCCTTTTACCTAACCGGAGGGGAGCCCGTGGAAATAACGCTGATGCGGGACGGGGAACTCAAAAAGATCAAGGTGCGGTGCGGGGAACCCACCGTAACAATCGGGAGCCTGGGCAATCACGATGCAGCGCAACCAGAAGCCGACGCAGCGATCAAGTAAGGATCTGGATTTTTGGAGATGACCTGAGCAGGGGTTCGAGGCTAGATTCTACAACTCTTTCTTGGGGGTATAGCTCAGCGGTTAGAGCAGCCGGCTCATAACTGGTTGGTCCCTGGTTCAAATCCAGGTGCCCCTACGGAAGAGAACGACGCTTTCCCCATTTTTTTCGAGGTGAAAAATCGTGAAAGGGGATGAAAGGGTAAAAATCGCCCTTCACCAGTCCAAGAAAGCTGGACTCGGAGGCCCTCTTCATGGTCTTTAATCTGTTTCCGTGAGCACGAGCACCATCTACGAAGCGCCCGACGCACTGGGTCGCACCCAACAAGCCATCAAGGAGTCCGGAGCCCATCTCCCGGCCAGCGAACTGCTGGGCGAGACGATGACCCTGAACATGGGGCCCTCACACCCCTCGACGCACGGCGTTCTCAGGATCGTGCTTGAACTCGATGGCGAGCTGGTGACCAAGGCCACCCCGGACATCGGCTATCTGCACCGCGGCGACGAGAAGATCGCCGAGAACATGCAGTACAACCAATTCGTCCCGTACACGGATCGTCTTGATTACCTAGCCCCGCTCGCGAACAACGTCGCCTACGCACTCGCCGTCGAGAAACTCATGGGCTGGGAGCTTCCCGCCCGAGGCAAGGCGATCCGCGTCATCTGTTGCGAACTGGCCCGCATCTCCGCCCACCTGCTCGGTCTTGGAGCCAGCTCCATGGACATCGGGGCGATCTCGGTGTTCATGTACACCTTCACGGAGCGTGAGAAGATCTACAATCTCTGTGAACTGCTCACCGGAGCACGTTTCACTACCAGCTACACCCGCATCGGAGGCCAGGTGCGCGATCTGCCCGAGAAGTTCCCGGCAGAGCTGCGGGCTTTCCTAGATACCTTCCCGATCGCCCTCAACGAGATCGAAAGACTGCTGACCCGCAATCCGATCTTCATCGACCGAACCAAGAACATCGCGATCATCACCCCCAAGGATGCGATCGCCTACGGACTCACCGGTCCGATGCTCCGCGGATCGGGAGTCGACTACGATGTCCGCAAGGCCCATCCCTACCTCGACTACGAGAAATACGATTTTGACATCCCCGTAGGCACGGTCGGCGACTGCTACGACCGCTATCTCGTCCGCATCGAGGAGATGCGCCAGAGTCTGAGGATCCTGCGCCAGGCCATCGACACCATCCCCGATGGTCCGATCAATGTGGTCGATGGCAAGAGCACGCTTCCCCCGAAGGAAGATGTCCTCAAGCAGATGGAGCAACTCATCCACCACTTCATCATCACCACCGAGGGCATTGATGCACCCGTCGGTGAGGTCTACTCGAGTTGCGAGAACCCGAAGGGTGAACTTGGATTTTACATCAACAGCAAGGGCGGCGGCGTTCCCAACCGCCTGCACATCCGCGCCCCGTCCTTCGTTAATCTGAGCATCCTTCCCAAGATCCTTCCCGGCAACATGGTCGGTGACATCGTCGCGATTCTGGGATCGGTTGACATTGTCTTCGGCGAATGTGATCGCTGAGCCTCTGGCTCAGCAAGGCTGTTAGCGGTTTAGGCTGTAGGCTATTAGGTTAAGAAACACTTTGCTTGATCTCTACGCTGCAAAGCGAAGGGATATTGTTTCCTTGTACTATTCTTTGTGAACATGGGCCCTAAACGAATGAAGCTGATCAATCACAAAGGTCCAGCGACACTCGCAAGGATGGCGGCTCTTGCTAAATTACCTTTAATAAAAACAACTGTTGAAGAGGCAAGGGATCAAGTCCGAAGGCATCGGGAATCCACCCTCAAGAACCCTTATCCCACTGGCCCTTAAGAACTGGGAGTGGTCCAGCACTCACCAATTTTTGTGCCTTTTGTGCATCTTGTGGCCACCGGATCCCTCTCGCCCCTTTTGTCCTTTTCAGTTCTTCCTGACTGTCTGCTTTCCAGATTAATGCACAAAAAAGCCGCCGCCCCTTTTGGGAGCAGCGGCTTTGAAGTTTTGGTAACCGGATCTTACGCGAAGAAGCTCTGGATCCAGCGGACCAGTGATGTGGCTTCATGACCGTTCACCGCGATGAGCGGGGCGATAGTCAGACCAACCAATGAGGAGAGCTTGATGAGGATGTTCATCGAGGGACCGGAGGTATCCTTGAACGGATCACCGACGGTGTCTCCCACGACGGCTGCCTTATGCGGCTCGGACTTCTTGTAGAAGGTCTCTTTCTTGCCGTTCACCTCGATCTCGACACCCTGCTCGAAGGACTTCTTGGCATTGTCCCAAGCACCGCCGGCATTGTTCTGGAAGATAGCCCAGAGGACGCCACTGACGGTGACTCCGGCCATGTAGGCTCCTAGTGACTCGGGGCCCATGATGACACCGACAAGGATCGGGGTGACCAGGGTAATGACTCCGGGGGCGAGCATCTCGCGGAGAGCGGCCTTGGTGGAGATCTCCACACACTTGCCGTACTCAGGCTTACCTGTTCCCTCGAGGATTCCAGGAATCTCGCGGAACTGACGACGCACCTCGTTGACCATGTCCATGGCGGCCTTGCCGACGCTGTTCATGGCGAGCGCGGAGAAGACGACGGGGATCATGCCTCCGATGAAGAGGGCCGCGAGCACCTTGGCATCGAAGATATTGATGCCGTGGATGCCGGTGAGGGTGACGTAGGCGGCAAAGAGGGCCAATGCGGTGAGTGCGGCGGAGGCGATGGCAAAGCCCTTGCCGACAGCAGCGGTGGTGTTGCCGACGCAGTCCAGGATATCGGTCTTCTCACGGACTTCCTTGGGAAGTTCGCTCATCTCCGCAATGCCTCCCGCGTTGTCAGCGATCGGACCAAAGGCATCGATGGCCAACTGCATGGCGGTCGTGGCCATCATGGCGGAGGCTGCAATACCGACACCGTAGAATCCGGCGAGGGAGTAGGCCCCCCAGATCGCTCCCGCGAAGAGCAGCACGGGGTAGGCCGTGGAGTACATGCCGGTTCCGAGACCAGCGATGATGTTGGTGGCGGCGCCAGTGGCCGACTTCTGAACGATTCCGGCGACGGGCTTGCCATCGAGCCCCGTGAAGTGTTCGGTGATGAAGGAGATCAGGTAGCCGACCACCATGCCGATGCAGACCGCCCAGAAGACATTCAGCGAGGAGGTCGTGGTGATGCTGAAGGCACCTGCATTGAAGACGCTCATCTTGATCGATTCGGGGAGCATCAGCTTGATGAGGCCGAAGGAAGCGACAAGGGCGATGAGCATCGAGAGGTTGTTGCCACGGTTCAGTGCGCCCTGAACGGTGGCGGTGTTGGCCGGGGACTTGTCGGAGATGCCGACGAACCAGGTTCCGATGATGGAGGCCAGGATTCCGATACCGGCGATGGCCATCGGAAGGAGGATCGGACCGATGCCACCGAAGGCATCACCGATGCTGCCGCCATTGTCGCGGATGATGTAGTTGCCCAGCACCATGGAGGCCAGCACGGTGGCCACGTAGGAGCCAAAAAGATCGGCACCCATGCCGGCGACGTCACCGACATTGTCACCGACGTTATCGGCGATGGTAGCGGGGTTGCGCGGGTCATCCTCGGGGATTCCGGCCTCGACCTTTCCGACGAGATCGGCGCCGACATCGGCGGCTTTGGTGTAAATGCCGCCGCCCACGCGGGCAAAGAGGGCGATCGACTCGGCACCGAGAGAGAATCCGGCAAGGACCTCCAGCACGCGGGTCATGGCGTCATAGCCGCCCCCGGTGGAAAAATTACCCCCCATGAACTGGAAGAAGAAAAGGATGAAGAGGGAGCTGAGTCCCAGTACGGCCAGACCGGCCACGCCGAGTCCCATCACCGCTCCTCCGCTGAAGGAGACCTTCAGAGCCTTGGAAAGGGAGGTCTTGGCAGCCTGGGTGGTGCGAACGTTCGCCTGGGTGGCGATCTTCATCCCGAGGAATCCCGCAAGCGCGGAGAAGAAACAGCCGACGACAAATCCGCCGACGATCAGAATGCTCGAATGGGCGGCCACTTTCGGAACCTGAGAGAGAATGCCGAGACCGGCACCCGCCACCACGACATAGATGCCGAGGATGCGGTATTCGGCTTTCAGGAAGGCCATCGCTCCTTCGGCGATGTGGGAGGCGATTCCGGTCATCTTGGCATCACCGGCATCCTGCCTGCGAACCCAGCCTGAGAGGATCGTCCTGTAGACCAAGGCCACGAGACCCAGGATGGGAAGAAGATATATGAGATGTTCCATGTATTTTGTCTGAGTGGAAGTCACTCTCCGGATGACGCGGACGCTTGCCCGTCGGTCTCATCCATGAAGGGGGGCTTCCATGGGGAAGGAAGATCTTTAGAGGAAAATCAGTGAAAGTGTCCAGCCTTCCCGTGGGGGAACCTCAGCCCCGTATGGGTACGATCTACCAGCTACCTGGATTCCATGCGACAACTTGAGATGTCGCCGGCCCCGGGAACTCAGCCCTTCTGCTGGTTCAGGATCACTTCTCCACCCGCACGCCATGTGCGGTAGGTGGCGATGGATTCCTCAATCACGGGCAGAGCATCCTTGGCGGAAAGAATGTCATCCACGATCACCGCCTTGTTCTCAAGGATCTTGTAATCCTCAAAGAAACGTTTCAACACGGCCAGGCGGTGCGGCGGAAGCTCGTGTACATCGTTGCAGTTCTTGTACTCGGGATCACCGACCGGGACGCCGATCAGCTTGTGATCGAGTTCATCCTGATCCTTCATCACCATGAGGCCGATGACGCGGGCGGTCACCAGCGTGAGGGGATAAACCGGTTCGGCACCCAGCACGAGGATGTCCAGGGGATCTCCGTCGTCTGCCAAGGTCTGCGGAATGAAGCCGTAATTGGCGGGGTAATAGACTGCCGAGTAGAGAACGCGGTCGAGTTTGAGAAGTCCCGTTTCCTTGTCCAACTCGTACTTGTTGGAGCTGCCCATCGGAATCTCGATGATGGAACGCACGATTCCCTGCTCCGCCTCGTCACCCGGGGAGACATCATGCCAGGGACTTGGGGAAATCTGATAATATGGTTCGGGAATCTTGGTCATGCGCTTGAAAAAGGGGCCTTAAACTACAGTGTCGGCATCTTCTGTCCACCCCTTTTACAGAGGTGGAACGGGATCAATGAAGATGCTCGGATTCGGAGGGTGATTTCTTTGTGACCTGAGTGCCCAGATCCTGGATCCAGAGGTTCAGGATATAGGTCAGCACCACAGCCACATAGAACTGGCCGATCATGGCCTGGGTAACGGCCAGGGATCTGGCAAGGTGAGAGACAGGAACGATGTCGCCGTAGCCCAGGGTCGTCTGGGTACAGAAACTGAAATAAAAGAGGTCATTGAAGTTTTTCATCATGTCCCGGATATCCAGGCCCCTGACCAGTTGATCCTGAAGGTGGAAGGCATCCACATTCACCTTCGAAACCATGGTGTAAAGACAGGCGTAGATGACGGCGATCCAGACATAGAGGTTGAAGGCTCCCAGCACCTCATCGAACCCCGCGCGCTTCGAACGCAGGATCGCCCTGACCCAGACAAAGGCCCCGAACACCATGGAAAAGAAAACACTCGTCTCCAAGGAAAGCTCCAACGATTGGGAAACGCCCATAAAGACCCCGTCGAAGGTCTTGAAGTCCCTGAAGTAAAGTCGTCCAAACTGCACAAGAAAGGCCACCGTGGAGACACCCACGGCCGCACGGAATCCTGAAAAGGAACAAATGGCCATCAAGGCGACACCAAGCATGAGTGTCAGGGTCGCAAGGACCGGGATGTAATTTCCGAAAAACAACAGGCTGAGCAGCGCAACACCGCCGATCAGATGACGACGCTCTTCGAATCTTTTGGTTTTGAAAAATGAGGTTCTCATGAGGTCACCATCCCCCGCTGGAGCCGCCGCCGCCGCTGTCTCCTCCTCCGCCCGAAAAGCCACCCGAGTCCCCTCCGCCGCCTCCCCAGCCACCACTTCCCCCACCCATGCCTCCGAGGAAAAAGCCGGTCGCCGCAGCGGTGCCGGGACTGATTCCTCCGGGGCCGATATCACGACGGTTCCTGCCGGTGATGATCAGGACGAGCAGGACGAACAGGAAAAAGCCGAGTGGCGAAAAGAGGAAGTCCTTCAGCGTGGTCGGCTTACCGTTCGCATGGCCCGTTCCCTTGTACTCCCCCTTGGTCGCCTGCATGACGGCCGTGATTCCGGAGGCAAGGCCGACCCCGTAATTCCCCGCACGGAAAGCCGGAGCTATCGTCTCACGGATGATCCTGCTGCAGAGCGCATCGGGCATCGCTCCCTCGAGCCCGTAGCCGGGCTGGATCCGGATCTTGTGATCCTGAATGAAGACCAGGATCAGGACTCCGTTGGAGTTCTTCTTTGAGCCGATCTTCCAGGCCGTGTAGAGCTGCTGGGTGTAATCCTCCAGCGAGGCTCCCTCGGGGAGCTTGGGATAGACGACCGCAACAATCTGGTTCGATGTCTGACGCTCGAAGGCTGCAAGCCGCTGATTCAGTTGGGCGAGGAGCCCCGGAGCGATCACTCCCGCCTCATCGGTCACATACTGCGTCGGCGCAGCAGGCAACGGCTCCGCCCAAACCTTCGTGCTACCGATCCCAAGAAGGATCAGCAGGGCAAAGAGAAAGCGGCGTAACATCAAAATCGTTGCGTTACTTTGCAGGGGTCGGTGCAGCACCGAAGTCGAACTTCACCGCGGGAGCGGTCTCGGCACCTGCGGTCGCCTGGAAGTAGGGCTTTTGCTGAAAACCAAGCAGCCCTGCAAAGAAGACGGTGGGCAGGGTGCGGATCTTGGTATTGTACGCCTGCACCGCGGCATTGAAGCGGCCGCGCTCGACGGTGATCCGGTTCTCCGTCCCCTCAAGCTGCGCCTGCAGATCACGGAAGTTGGCGGTGGCCTTCAGGTCGGGATAGTTCTCCGCCACGACGAGGAGGCGGGAGAGGGCTGAGCCGAGTTGGCCTTGGGCCTGCTGGAACTGGGCCAACTGGGCGGGATCGGTCGGTGCCTGGTTCTGGTTGATGTTCACCTTGCCGACGGAAGCACGGGCTTCGGTGACCTGGACGATCGTCGATTTCTCGAAGTTTGCGGCTCCCTGCACCGTCTGAACGAGGTTGGGGATCAGATCAGCGCGGCGCTGGTAGACATTCTGGACCTGTGCCCAGGAGGCATCCACGGCCTGGGAACTTCCTACAAGGCCGTTATAGCTGCCGACAGCGGCCAGGATCAGGACAACGATGACACCGAGCACGATGAGGAGTGTTTTGTTCATGGAATGATTGGTGATTGGTTATGGGGGAATAGGATGTTTGTGGTGCTGCTGAAATTACTCGGGATTCAAACTCGGGGCATCTCGATGCCGGAAGCTGTCTGCTGCATCACAAGAACACGGTTGATGGCGTTCACGTAGGCGCGGGCGGAGGCCTCGATCACGTCGGTGGAGGCTCCCTTGCCGGTGATGAGTCGTCCATCGCCGAAGTCAACCTTGAGGGTGACCTCACCGAGCGCATCCTGCCCTTCGGTGACCGCCTCGACCAAGTAGACGGCAAGGTGGCCGGTCTTCTTCACGATCCGGTCGATCGCCTTCATGGCGGCATCGACGGCGCCGTTACCCGGACTCGACTCCTCGAGGATCTCCCCGGCATGGCGAAGCTTAACGGTGGCGGTGGGAACCGTGCTTCCGCCGCAGACAACATAGAGAGATTCGAGCGCATAGGCACCGGTTTCCCCGGCAACAGCATCTCCGGCAAGTGCCACGAGGTCGTCGTCGTAGACGAACTTCTTTTTGTCCCCGAGTTCCTTGAACCGGGTGAAGATCGGAGCAATCTCCGCCTCGGTGAGGCTGAGTCCCAACTGCTCGAGACGGGCCACCATGGCATGGCGCCCGCTATGCTTGGTAAGCGGCAGATCGGTACCTCCCCAGCCGACATCCTGGGGATCCATGATCTCATAGGTCTCGCGCATCTTGAGAATGCCATCCTGATGGATGCCGGAACCGTGGGCGAAGGCATTCTCTCCGATGATCGCCTTGCTGCGGGCGACCTGCAGGCCGCTCAGGCGGCTGATCAGGCGCGAAGTCTTGAGGATCTCCTTGGTCGTGATCCCTGTGGAGAGTCCGGCGTAGACATCGGGGCGGGTCTTGATCGCCATGACGACCTCCTCGAGGGCGGCATTACCGGCGCGTTCGCCGATGCCGTTGAAGGTTCCCTCGACCTGGCGTGCTCCGGCCTGAACGGCAGCCAGGGAGTTGGCAACAGCCATGCCGAGATCATCGTGGCAATGGACACTGATGACCGCTTTCTGAATGTCTCGGACATGCTTGCGAAGATAGGTGATCAGGTCCGCATACTGACCGGGCATGGCATAGCCGACCGTATCGGGAATATTCACCGTCGTGGCGCCCGCCTCGATAGCGGCCTGCACGACCTCGGCCAGGAACTCCGGTTCGGTGCGCGAGGCATCCTCGGGGGAGAACTCCACATCAGCGGTCATCGACTTGGCCTGACGCACCCCTTCGGCGGCCAGGCGGAGGATCTCCTCGTTGGCTTTCTTGAGCTTGTGCTCGCGGTGGATCTTGGAAGTCGCCAGGAAGACATGAATGCGTGCACGGTCACCCGCAGGGAGCAGGGCACGACCGGCGGCCTCGATATCCTTGGGGACGCAGCGGGCGAGTCCGCAGATCACGGGCCCCTCAATCTCGCCGGCGATCGTCTTCACCGCCTCGAAATCGCCGTCGCTGATGACGGGGAAGCCCGCCTCGATGATGTCGACCTTCAGACGCGCAAGCTGGCGCGCGATCTCCAGCTTCTCGCGCAGGTTCATGGAGGCGCCGGGGCACTGCTCGCCGTCGCGGAGTGTCGTGTCGAAAATGAGGACTCGGTCGTTGTTCATAAAAGTGGATCCGGAACGTCCGGATCTCGGGCCGTTCCTGGAAGATTAGAGAGCAAGCAGGAGCAGGCCGCCAGCGCGGACTGCGCGGGGAAAAAGGGCGGCGGTATTCATGAAATTAGGTTGTCACAGCGGGTGGGCTTTGGCAAACGGCAACTGGACCCCTGTCCGCAGCCACCCCACAGCCCACCAGCAATGCCAATGCATCAACTCAACGAGGAAGACCTGCGGGAGAGCTTTGCCCGCTCCTCGGGGCCTGGAGGCCAGCATGTGAACAAGGTCTCCACGGCTGTCACCCTGACCCATCTGCCAACGGGCCTCTCGGTCACCGTCTCCGACTCCCGGAGCCAGAGCATGAATCGGAGTATTGCCCGGAAGCGTCTCGCAGAGAAGATCTCACAACAACGCGCTGCGCGCCGGCAAAACGCCCGCGCTGCCGCGGCCAAGGCTCGTCGGAGACTCGCCCCCAGGTCACGATCCGAGAAGAGAAAACTCGTCGAAGGAAAACGCCGCCGATCAGAGGTCAAGAAGGGTCGGGGTCGGGTTTCTGAATAATCCCGAATAAACTTTTCAGGATCGCCCGACGCTTTCATTCTCCCGCCCATGGATCTTCTCACCTGCGATCTTCCCGGCATCAAAAAACTCCGCAGCGGCAAAGTCCGTGAGGTCTTTGACCTTGGAGAGAATCTCCTGCTCGTCGCCACTGACCGCATCTCCGCATTCGACTGCATCCTGCCCAATGCCATTCCGGGCAAGGGAGAGGTCCTGAACCAACTCTCGACCTTTTGGTTCCACCGCCTTGATTTCATCCCCAATCACATGATCGAGACGGAGGTTTCTGCCTTCCCGGCGGAACTCAAGCCCTATGCCGAGATCCTACGCGGTCGCTCGATGATCGCCAAGAAGGCGAAGCCGCTCCCCGTGGAGTGCGTCGTGCGCGGCTATATCGCCGGCTCCGGCTGGAAGGAATATCAGGATCAAGGAACCGTTGGAGGCTACAAGATGCCCGCAGGATTGAAACAGTCCGACCGCCTTCCCGAGGATCTCTTCACCCCGAGCACGAAGGCCGAGGAGGGCCACGACGAAGCAATCACCTGGTCGCAGTGCCGCAGCCTGCTTGGCGACGAGATCGCCCTGCGCGTGAAGCAGATGAGCCTCGATCTGTACCGCCATGGCCGAGCCTACGCGGCCTCCCGCGGGATCATCATCGCCGATACAAAATTCGAGTTCGGCATCCATGACGACGAGATCATCTTGATCGACGAGTGCATGACTCCCGACTCCTCGCGCTTCTGGCCTGCGGATCAGTACCAGCCCGAAACAAAGCTCATGGGTAGCCCCCCGAGCTTCGACAAGCAGTTTGTTCGTGACTGGCTTGAGAACTGCGGCTGGGACAAGCAGCCCCCAGCCCCCCAACTCCCTCAGGAGATCGTTGCCAAGACCGCAGAGAAGTACCGCGAGGCCCTCACACGGTTAACGGCTCCGAACCCTGTTTCCTAATTCGCCGTGATGCAGGGGGATATTGACTCTTTCCTCCTCTATCTTGCGACAGAGAGAGGTCTCTCGACTAATTACCAGCTCTCGACGCGCGCGTCGTTGGAGCGTTTTGTAGGCTGGGCCCTCGGCCGTGAAATCGACTCGGTCACCAAGGTGACCCCACCCCTCCTCTCCGAATTCCTGATCTCGGAAAAGAAACGGGGACTCTCCGCCACCTCGATCAAGCTGGAGGCTGTCGCTCTCCGGATCCTCTTCCGTTTTCTCACGGCACGGGCCCGGATTCCGGCCGATCCGGCCGAGAAGCTCCCCCTTCCCCGCCTTCCCCAGACGTTGCCTCAACCGCTCTCGCTGCATGAGATCACCAAGCTGGTCGGGGCGCCCGCGGGCGACACCCCCCTGGAAGTCCGCGACCGGGCCCTGCTGGAGCTTCTCTACGCTTGCGGGCTGCGTATCGCCGAGGCATGCAGCGTCCGTCTGGAAAATCTCGACGAGGAAGGGGGCGTCATCCGTGTCACCGGGAAGGGAAACAAGACCCGGCTGATCCCGGTTGGCCGTGCGGCCTTGGAAGCCCTGAAAGCCTATCTTACCTCAGCACGTCCCAAACTCGTTTCACCGAAATCGGGCGGGGAAATCTTTCTCTCGGTGCGTGGTCACGCCCTCACCCCGGCACGAATCTGGCAACTGGTCCGCCATTACGCGGCAATCGCGGGAATCGAGGAAGCCATTCATCCTCACCAGCTCCGCCATTCCTTTGCCACCCATCTGCTGGCAGGCGGCGCCGATCTTCGCATCATCCAGGAGATGCTCGGCCATGCCTCCATCGCCACGACCCAGATTTATACACAGGTCGACAGGAGCCAGCTCAAATCTGTCCACCAAAAGTTCCACCCCAGAGGGTGAAGGGGGACTAGGGAGGGGTAGATTTTTAATCTGGAACTCAGGAAAACAGAAAGGCGGGGGGGTAAAATGCAAAAAGCCGCACGATCTTTTCATGAAGGGGTCCTCTCCAAACCATCTGATCAAGCATCTTGCTGGTTCTTTCCTGAGTTCATGAGTTCCAAATTATCACCTTCCCCCATTTTTGCGTGACATCGGGGGGCTGAAACGGGCTTCCTATGGGGATGAGTAACGGACCCCTCGCAGGTAAAGTCGGCGTCGTTTTCGGCGTCGCCAACAAACGCAGCATCGCATGGGCAATCGCCAAGGCCTGGAAGCAGGCCGGAGCAACCCTCCTCTTCAACTATCAGGGAGAGCGCCTGAAGGAGAACGTTGAGGAACTCGTCGCCGAGTTCGGGGCCGACACATTCCTCCAGCCCTGCGATGTCGCCAATGACGCAGATATCGCCACCTTCTTCGGCAAGGTCCGCGAGGTCACTCCGAAGCTCGACCTCATGCTTCACTCTGTCGCCTTCGCCCCGAAGGATGCCCTGGAGGGAGATTTCGTTTCCACCAGCCGCGAGGCCTTTCGAGTCGCGCATGACATCAGCGCCTACTCGCTCGTTGCCCTTTCCCGTGAGGCAGCACCCCTCATGACCGACGGCGGCAGCATCGTCGCAATGAGCTACTACGGCGCAGCCAAGGTGGTTCCCCACTACAATGTGATGGGTGTTGCCAAGGCCTCCCTCGAGGCAAGCACCCGCTACCTCGCCTACGATCTCGGAGCGAAAAAGATCCGCGTGAATTGCATCAGCGCCGGACCGGTGCAGACGCTTGCCGCCCGCGGCATCTCGGGTTTCGGGTCCATGATCAAACACTACGAGGAACATGCACCTCTCAAGCGCAGCTGTACCACCGAGGAACTCGGACACACCGGAGTCTTCCTAGCCAGTGACGGAGGCAGTGGTATCACCGGTCAGGTGATCTACGTCGACGGCGGCTACGAGATCATGGGGATGTGAGCGCATACCGCTCACCCCGATCCCCTAAATCAAAACTCTCCCGCTCCACCCTGGAGCGGGATCTCCGGAAACTGATCCCCGCGAAGGCGGGGGTCATCACAGACCCCTCGCGCCTTGCGGAGCTCGGCACCGACAAGTGGTTCGCGGCGTCCCTGCCTGAGATCGCCGTCGCTCCAGGCTCCTCGAAGGAGGTCTCCGCGGTTCTCGCCTACGCGCACACACACAATATCCCCGTCACCGCACGGGGTGCCGGTGTGGGCTATGTCGGGGGCTGTGTTCCCCTGCGCGGGGGCATCCTGATGAGCCTGCACCGGATGAACCGCATCCGCGAAATCAGCGGAGAGGACTTCGTCGCCGTGGTCGAACCCCATGTCATCACCGGGTTGCTCCAATCGGAGGTTGAAAAGCGCGGCCTCTTTTACCCCCCTGATCCCCAGAGCTACAAAGACTGCTCCCTCGGCGGCAACATCGCCACCAATGCAGGCGGACCCCGCTGCCTTAAATACGGCGTTACTCGGCCTTATGTTCTCGGCCTGCAGGTCGCTCTCGCCGATGGGACCCTCGTCCGTGTCGGGGGACGCACTCACAAGAACAAGACCGGCTTTGACCTCGTTGGGATGTTTGTTGGCTCCGAAGGGATGCTCGGGGTGATCACCGAGGCGACCCTCAAGCTCCTCCCCCTTCCCCCGGCCCACGTCACTCTCTCGGCAGGATTCGGATCGATGCGGGATGCCGCCGCAGCCGTTCAGGCAATCTTCAAGGCCGGCTACCTCCCCTGTGCCGTCGAGGTTGCCGACAGCTTCACACTTCAGTCGGCCCGCGATGCTCACAAGGATGTGAAGGGAAGCTTCATCCCTCCGGGGAAAGCCCACCTGCTCGTCGAACTCGATGGCCAGAAAGCAAGCGTTCTCAGTGAAGGCAAGGCCCTCAAGGCCCTCCTGGCGAAGAACAAGGCCCTCGAGGTGGAGTTGGCCACATCACCTGAACGCCGCGAGCGGATCTGGGCGCTCCGACGCGCCTTCTCCGCGTCGCTCAAGGCCACAGGCCTCACCAAACTCAATGAGGATATTGCCGTACCTCGTGGCAGGCTCGTTGATCTCATCGCCTTTGCAGAGAAGCTCCAGAAGAAAACGGGATTCCCAATCGCCTGCTTTGGTCATGCCGGTGACGGCAATATTCATGTGAATGTCATGGTTTCCAAGGAACAGCAGGTCCAGCGTCCCAAGGAGATCGAAGGAGTGCTCGATGCTCTCTTCCGTCAGGTCATCGCCTGGGGCGGTGCCATCACGGGCGAACACGGCATCGGTATCGCGAAGAAGCGTTGGTGGAACGAAGCCACCACTACGGAACTGCGCGACCTGCACAAGCGCATCAAGAAAGCCGTCGATCCGCGCGATATTCTTAACCCTGGTAAGTTCGTCTAAACAGGACTTGGAATTTTGGCACCGCAGGGTGTTCACCTGCGCTCGCAGTAGATTTGTCTGCCGATCGTCCCCGATCAGGCATCCTCAGATCTATTGATCCGAGGACTTCTCGGCCTACGCCTCGAATGACATCGACGAAGGAGAGGCAAGCAAAGCCGCGTTCCCACGCGCCTTTTCTACAGTTTCACTTGGCGGCCTTCTGCGTCATCCAAACTTCCTGAAACTGAGATCTGCACCTGGACCCCTATCCCATGGGCTCTACCAAGGGCCCGTAATAACGGGAATGGGAGCCGTTCTTATGGTGGCTCTTGCCTGGGTGGAAGGGATGCGATTGGGCGAGGTGCTGTTTCCAGCTGGCCATGTATTGATCCGCCAAAGGCGAGTCATTCGAAATGATCAGCATATTTTCTGCGTTAAAATCCTCAGCGGAGCGGGTGAAATTGAAGGAACCAGTGATCACCTTCGTGCCATCGATGACCATCACCTTGTCATGGGCGATCCGATAGGCTGAGTCGATGAATGTCGGGATCCCGCTCTCGGAGATCAGATCGGCCTCCGATCCACGGGCCTGCTCCTGACTCTTGTCGAGGATCACCTCGACATCAACCCCATGCTTTTCAGCATCAATCAAGGCGAGCGCAATCGGCTCCGAGGTAAAGGAGTAGGCCTCCACAAGAATCTGTTTCTGTGCCCCTTTCACCGCCCTCACCACCGCCTCAGTGCAACCCCCATGCGGACTGAAGTAGACCTTGATGTCAGGGTTGATGCCTTGGGCATGGAGCGCCCCCGCCAAAAAGAGAAAAAGAACGGGGGCGATCTTCTTTTTCATGGGGAGGCTCAAGAATGATAGCAATTAGACCAATAAACCCCCGCCATCGACATCAATGACCGCTCCATTAACGAATCCACACGTAGTCACAAAGATGGCTGCTTGACCAAAATCACGAGGGCTCCCCACACGACCAACTGGTAACTTCTTGGCAAATGCGGAGAACATTTCCTCACGAGCACTTTCTGGCATTCCGTTAAATGCATTCGTATCGCGGGTCAATCCCGGAGAAATGACATTCACACGAACCGGCGCAAGTTCGGATGCCAAGCCTTTGGCAAGGGTCTCGACAGCCGCATTAATGGCACCCAGGAGCGAGCTAGTTCCAGGTTTGCGACTCAAGGATCCCGAAAAAAGGGTCAACGAGGCATTTTCAGAAAACTTCGCATATCGTGCACAAAGAAGAGGCCCGATAAATTTGCTGCCAATGCTCTCAAGCACATCCTTCGTCGAGGTTGTTTTAATCGGGCCCGTTTTGACGGAGCTGCCGGGAATCAGCAGATGATCAATGCAGCCCATTACCTTGAAAAACTCCTCAACCTTTTCCTCGGATGTCATGTCAATGGCACGAGCTTCAGTATCGGAGCCGATCTTTGATGCTACCTGCTGACATCTTTCAAGATTACGAGCAGCGATGATTACCCTAGCCCCCTCTTTGGCAACTGCCTCGGCAATTCCAAGGCCCATTCCCGAACTTCCACCAACCACGACAACGGTTTGGTTTTTTAATTTCATGGGATTCTTTAAAAGGCTTGGAAGATCGGATGGAGATCAAGGCGGCCAAGGGAAGGCGTAGTAATCCTACGCCGACCGCAGGCCAACACAGTTGTCCGCCGTTATCCCGAGACTTACTGAACTTTGAGAAGCTCGATGTCGAAAACCAGCGTCGAATCGGGCGCAATCACCCCACCCGCACCACGCGATCCGTAGGCCAGGTTCGACGGGATGAAGAGTTCGATCTTGCCACCTTCCTTCATGAGCTGGACACCCTCGGTCCAGCCAGGGATGACGCCATTGAGGGGGAAGGAAATGGGCTCGTTGCGCTTGTAGGAGCTGTCGAACTCCTGACCATCGATGGTGGTGCCACGGTAGTGGACAAGGACGGTGTCGGTGGCCTTGGGGCTCTTTCCGTGACCTTCGGTGATGACCTTGTACTGGAGGCCGCTGGGGGTGGTGTGGACGCCGGGCTTGGTGGCGTTCTCTTTGAGGTAGGCCTGACCGAGTTCGAGATTGGAGGATTGTGCCATAAGATGGGTTGGGTTGGTGATGAGAGTTGCCGCTACGGCTAGGGCCGCAACGAGGAATTTGGTGGAGGGGAGTTTCATGTTCGGGAATTATTCCGCGAATTCGCGGATGACGACGCAGGAGTTGTGCCCGCCGAATCCGAAGGAGTTGCTCAGGGCCACCTTAACCTTGGCCTCACGCGCGGTGTGCGGGACGTAGTCGAGATCGCACTCGGGATCGGGATGATCCAGATTGATGGTCGGGGGAATGATTCCGTCGCGCATCGCAAGGGCACACGCTGCGAGCTCAACGCCACCGGCAGCGCCGAGTAGGTGACCCGTGACGGATTTTGTGGAGCTGATGGGAACCTTGTAAGCTTGGGCACCGAAGGCATCCTTGATGGCCTTGGTCTCGCAAATATCCCCGATCGGCGTAGAGGTACCGTGGGCATTGATGTAGTCGACCTGCTCCGGGGTGACCTTGGCGTGCTTCATCGCGATCTGCATGCAGCGGCTGGCGCCCTCTCCCTCGGGACGAGGAGCAGTCATGTGGTAGGCATCGGCCGTGGCTCCGTAGCCGACGAGTTCACAGTAGATGCGAGCCCCGCGCTTCTTCGCGTGCTCAAGCTCCTCAAGGATGACAATGCCGGCTCCCTCTCCCATGACGAAGCCGTCGCGGTCCTTATCAAAGGGGCGGGAGGCTTTCGTTGGTTCGTCATTGCGGGTGCTGAGCGCACGCATGCAGGAGAACCCTGCCACGCCGAGCGGGGTGATGGTCGCCTCGGCACCACCAGCAATGAAGGCATCGGCATCGCCGAACTTGATGATGCGCCAGGCTTCACCGACGGAATTGTTGGCGGTGGCACAGGCTGTGACGATCGCCATATTGGGGCCGCTGAGACCATACTCCATGGAGATAAGCCCGCTCGCCATGTTGCTGATGATCATCGGGATGGTGAAGGGGGAGAGCTTGGTCGGCCCCTTCTCAATGAGTCGGCGCGCCTCATTCTCAAGGCTCTGAAAACCACCGATCCCGCTGCCGACGATGACTCCGAAACGTTCCTTGTCGGTCTTCTCGAGATCCAGCCCGGCATCATCCAGGGCAAGCTTGGCTCCCGCCATGGCAAACTGGGCAAAGCGGTCCGCACGGCGTGCATCCTTGGGCGTCTTGAACCACTGGGTGGGTTCGAATCCATGGACCTCGCCCGCGATGAGGCAGTCAAACCCCGCGGGGTCAAAGGCCTTGTATTGGGAAATGCCGGAATGACCTGCCTTGAGGTTTTCCCAAAAGGTTTCAAGGTCGGAGCCGACGGGACTGATGACTCCGATACCGGTGATGACAACTCTGCGTTCGCTCATAGAAAAGAAAATGCCGAAAAACGGCGTTCTGCAAAAGAGTCGAATGGGGGTGCTCTTGGCAACCAAAATCGCCCCAAAAAGGCTTTGGCAGACGTAAAATTACCACTTGCACGGAGTGGCTTTCGGGAGTCTTTTTAAAGGTATGGAGACTCCTCCGCCCCTCATTCCCGTTCCGGAATCCAACGAATCCGCACGCTCTTGGTGCATCGGACTCCATCTTTCCGGACTCTCCGGGATTATCCTCCCCTTTGCCCTGGCCCATGTCGTCGCACCTCTGGTGATCTGGCTAATCAAGCGGGCCGACAGTCCCCTGATCGATGATACCGGCAAGGAGGTCCTGAACTTTCAGATCTCCTTCACGATCTACTTTGCCATTGCCGGTGCCCTCTGCTGGCTACTGATCGGCCTCCTGATCCTGCCGGTCTTTTTCATTATCTGGCTGGTCTGCACGATCATCGCGGCCGTCCGCACCAGCAACGGGGAGTCTTACCGCTACCCGATGACGATCAGATTCCTGAGGTAGAAAGATCGGATCCTGGGCATGGGGTATTGCGGATAGGGTGTCAGGATCGGCCCCATTACCCATTACCTGTCCCCGAACACCCCCCTCATTCGCTCTTGCGGATCACATCCTCCTGGTCCAAATTCAATCCTGTTAGGGGGCGTACTGGTTTCGACTCGAAGCACATTACGCGTTCTGCATGCCGAGGATGATTCGTTGGCCTCGTTAAAAATCGAGTCACAAAAAATAAACGCAGATTACGAAGATCTAGCTCTCGCGGCCTAACGCCACGACGCTGACACACAGACGCCTGCTATGTGTGAAGGCGACACCAGCAGGATGGACCCTTGGCGGATCGACCGCGCCGGGGGTTGAATCGATTTCGTGGACGATCGGGGGAAAGCAGCGTGCCTCACCGTGGCCGACTCCCTAAATCCCAAGTGAGGTCAAGCATGTGGACGGACGTCTGATGCGGTTCGGGGACAGGGGTTCGACTCCCCTCGCCTCCACCAGTTTTCAAAAACACTCCCCCACCCACCGGGGAAACAGGGGAAACATGACGCACCGACGGATCGCTCACTTGCTTTTGCTCTGTGCGATCTAGGCAACCCCGGCCGCCAATCCCGAAATAAACTCATCGGGAATCCCGCAAGCAGCGCCAAGCAAGCCTCCGATCACGGCACCCCGGTGGCAGTTGTCCCCACCAACCATGGCATTCGCAATGACACCCCCACGGAAATCGCGGTGATATTTCCAGCAGAGATAGAGCGAGGCGGGCATCGCGTCCGCGATGTAGCAGGCGGAACTGAAGCGTGATCCAACCACATGATCGTCGGGTTGATGGAGCCAGGAATCGGATTTGTTACCGGAGATCCAGTCTCCGGCTTCCTTCCGGATAGCCTCCCTGAGCGGCATACCCTCAGCCACGGCCCAGAGCAGCCGCACCAGGGTATCCGCGGCCCGAAGCAAGTTGGCATGGGCATGGGTCAGGCCGACGTGCTCCTTCACGATCACGCGCAACTCGGCTAACGGAGTACCCCGGAGAGCGGAACAAAGGGCGGGCACGGTGGCCAGACCGCCGATGTGCTCGTCGCTGATGCCGCATTTCCGGGGCTTTTTCCCCTGCGCGTAGCGCGTGAAGAAGGCCCTATGGTATTCCTCCACATAGGTGTCCCGGTGCCATCCCGGCTGAAGCATTCTCTGAATATACCGCTCGAGCCATGCATCGGCATCGTAGCCTCCCCGTTGCTTGACGAAGTCAAAGAGCTCCGCCGCCAACCGGAAGTTCAGCGTGTTCTCCCCGGCCTTGAGAAACTGATGATAGTGGACTCCCCTCTCTCCCCAATACTTGGCCTGCTCCCTGAGAATGTCCCCTTTCTCATTCAGGGGATGGTATTCGGAGCGCCAGAGAATGCTACCTGAATGCGGGTTCTTGGGCTCAAGAAAGCGGTCCACCACCCCGTAGTCGCGCCTCAATGCGGCCGTGTCGTAGTACCAGTGCACCGGCATCGCCAGCGCATCGGCAACCAATGATCCGTGGTAGGCATTCAGCCAGATGTCGTTAGTGCCCATGGTCAAGAGTTCAGTTAATGATGCCCTCAGGCATCGTGATGGCAACACGGGCCCGGAGTCTGCCGAGGAGACTGTAGAGTCCGAAGAATGCACGGTTCACATAGATCGTGTCGGGAGAACCGCGCTGCCCCCTCATGGAGAGCAGGTTGTCGCTTTTGCGATTCTCCTCACCCAGTTCGTAGATCGACCGGAGGAACTCGGGATCGCCGAAATCGAAGCTCCCGGAACGGAAGGGTCTCGCCAGCAGCTCCAGCCAGGAGCGGCAGAGTCCGATGATGTTCAGGACTTGCTCCGGACTGTCCTCGGGGAGAAGGACGTTGAGATCACGGAGCGCTTCCTCAATGAGACCGGTCTCCTCCAGCAGGGAAGGGTCGAGGAAACGGAACTGTTTTTTGTAAAAGTCCCGACTGATGCGTTTGGTGCAGCCGAAATCGAGTACGCAGAGCTTGCCCTCCCGCACCAGAAAATTGCCGGGATGGGGATCCGCATGAAAGTTCAGCAGCTCGTGGACCTGATGGCTGTAAAAATCCCAGAGGGCCTGTCCGATCCGGTCGCGCTCCTTTTGGGTGGCGTCACTATCGGCAAAGTCACCCAACGGAGTGCCTTCGATCCACTCGGAGGTCAGGATGTGCTTCGAAGAGAGCTCGGGATGATAGGTGGGAAAGCAGACGTTGGGGATGTGCGCCGAGGACTCCGAGAGCTGACTTGAGTTCATCAGTTCATGCACATAATCGGTCTCCTCCAGCAGGCGCGCCTCGACCTCACGGAAGTAGAGTTCAACATCCCTCTCACGCAATCCCAGCACTCGGAGAGCGATCGGTTTCACCACCCGGAGATCGCTTTTCAGACTCTCGGCCACACCCGGATACTGGACCTTGACGGCGTATTCCCTACCATC
>CAIZIQ010000327.1 GCA_903933015.1 uncultured Spartobacteria bacterium
CGGTTGCCAAGACGCACCGCGCCGTCCTCGTGGATGAGAACAAGCCCTTCTGCGGCGTCAGCTCCCAGATCGCGGCCCTCCTTGCCGAACACGCCTTCGACGATCTCGACGCTCCCGTCCTCCGTGTCACCGCACTCGACGCACCGGCCATCTACAGCATGCCGCTTGAGAAGCTTCAGCTTCCCGATGCCCAGGCCGTTGTCGCCAAAGTGCTCTCAAGTTTCTGATTTCATGGATCCCGTGAAGAAATTTTCCCGCAGAGGCGCAGAGGCGTGGAGATACGGAAACGATACCCTTTCATTTCTCTGCGCCTCTGCGCCTCTGTGCGAGACCCTGCAGTCCTAGAATTTTCACGCCACCTCTTTACCGACCACGACCATGCCAGAGATCACGATGCCCAAGTTGAGCGACACCATGACGGAGGGAACCCTCCTGCGCTGGCGCAAGAAGAAGGGAGACAAAGTCGAGGTGGGTGACATTCTGGCCGAGGTCGAGACCGACAAGGCCACCATGGAAATGGAGGCCTTTGAAGAGGGGACGCTCGCCGACATTTTCGTTCCAGAAGGTGGCAAGGTTGTCGTCGGTGCCGCCATCGCGCTCGTCCTTGCAGAAGGGGAGAAAGCCGGTGATAAACCCAAGTCGGCACCAGCCCCTGCTCCCGCCGCAGCAGAAGCTCCAGCTTCCCGTCCTGCTATTGCCTCCGGCCGTCCGCTCACTCCTAGGGCACGTGCTGCTGCTCTCCGTGGTGGTGGAGCCGGAGGAAATGTGAATGAGGGCATTCGCGTCAAGGCGACGCCCTTAGCCCGCAAGATCGCCGATGCCCGCGGCGTCCGCCTCGCGGGACTACAGGGTACCGGCCCCGGCGGCCGCATCATCGCCTTCGACGTCGAGAATGCACCTGCGGGTGCAAGCAGCGTATCGGCACCTGCGGGTGGATCCTCTCCCGTGGCCGCCATTCTGCCAACTCCGATCGCCGGGATGTCTGAGACCCGCGTTCCACTCAGCGGCATGCGCCGCGTCATCGCCGAGCGACTGCTCGCGAGCAAGACCCAGATCCCCCATTTCTATCTCTCCATCGAGATCGATGCTGCTCCGATGATGGCCTTCCGCAAGGAATACATCGAAGCCAGCGGTGGCAAGATCACCTTCAACGACATTGCCCTCTCCGCCGTGGCCCGAGCCGCCATGCAGAAGCCGAAGGTCAACGCCGCCTTCGCCGGTGACGCCATCATCGAGTATGGCAGTGTGAATCTCTCCGTCGCGATCGCTGTCGAGGATGGCCTCGTCACCCCGGTGATCCGTGATGCCCAGAAGCTCTCGCTCAAGGAGATCAGCGCCGCCGTCAAGGATCTAGCTCTCCGTGCCCGTGACAAGAAGCTCAAGCCCGAGGAATACGCGGGCGGCACCATCACCGTCTCCAACCTCGGCGCCTATGGCATCGAGCAGTTCTGCGCGATTGTGAATCCTCCCCAGGCAGCGATCCTGGCGGTGGGTGCCATCGTCAAGAAGCCCGTGGTCAACGATCGTGACGAGATCGAGATCGGCCACCGCATGAGCATTACCCTCAGCGGCGACCATCGTGTCGTCGATGGGGCGGTGGCAGCGGAGTATATGTCGGCGCTTCGCAAACTCCTCGTATCCCCCGCCCTCCTACTTCTGTAGGAAGAAGGCTGGTTCTTTCCGCTCGGGGCGTTGTTGCCCTGCGCTTGCAGTATAATTTATACAGCAGCGCTTGGGCGCCTAGCCCCGCATCGAAAATTCCTGCGCCTTTTGAGATCTTTTGACTCTTAATCAATTGGTTGAAGGTTCGAGTCCTTCCCGGTCCACCAGCCTGAATGCTGGCTCTAGAGGTGATAAGGCTGTTTTGAAGAAAAGACGCTCTTGCACTTTTCATGCACTGTGGAAATCCATGTGCGGCTACTTGCATCGCCTTTGAATGCCCATCAGCACTGAATCAAACGCCCCAAATGCTTAAAATTGATCCACCTGCTGGTAGTGCCGTTGGCTTGCCCTATCTCTTCTTGAAATAGGAATACAGGAACATTGTCCCCATAATCAGCAGAAGAGATCCCCCAATGACTCCTTGAATATGGGAAACTGGATCTTCATGTCCACCTCCTCCAAGAGCCAAATTAACAGGGGGGTTGGATGTAATTTCGATGATCCCAATAACCAACAGACTGATGCCTGTGATTATTTTTCGTTTTGATCGCTCTGGAGGAAGGGAATCGCTCATTCAAGCATGATGATTGGGTGTTTCCATCTACATCACCAAATCAGCCATTGGGCAAAACAGAATCTTTCGGCATCCCTCCGAATCCCTTGTTGGTTTGCCTTTGGGTGGTGGGTAACTGGAATCCTTGACTTGCATAATCGGACGATTACAAGGGTTTTGGAAAAAGGGTCGGTCCGCGCATTGCTTCAAAATAATCCCTGAGAGGAGGAAAAACAGCGGGGCGCCAACAGTTTCCCCGATCGCATCTGACCTAATAACCTACAGCCTAAACGCCTAACACCTTTCTACAAAACTCCACAGCTCTGGTTTCGGACCAGTACTCTTTGGCGAACGTAATAAAGCCGAGATGGCCGCCGCTCTCAGGGAGTTCAAGGTAGAGGTGCGGATTTGATTCGGCTTCTTCCCTTGGGAAACATTCTGGCCCGAGGAAGGGATCGTTGAGTGCA
>CAIZIQ010000328.1 GCA_903933015.1 uncultured Spartobacteria bacterium
AAGTTGTCATCGCTCGGTTATCAACAGGAAACCAGCGGCTTCCAATGTGCCCCGAATCTTCAGTTTCATCTTTTTCCCTATACGCTGGTCAGTAGCAACCCCTGCCACTATCGGATCTTCAATGCCATGCCGGGAAAAATGATGACCCTCAAAAGCGTGGAAGATAAGGGCAAGTCCACCAAGGAACTGGCCCTGCTGACACCGGGAAACAGCGTCCTCCTGGTGGGACAACCCGAATCCGTCGATTATGATGCCGAGATCGACGGGCAGACCTACAGACTATCCATCCGTCAGGAGGGTGCCGAGGGAAACTGCCTGATTCCCTTTTTTCTGCGTGAAGGGAAACCGGACTTCGTCCGTGTCTTCGAGGAGCCTTAGGAAACAGCCTAAGATACAGGAATGATTCTGCAGGACACGCTTCCGGCGTGCATCCCACAAGAGTTCGGTCATGTTATGCCGATGCCGTCTTCACTAGCTGACCGCCTTCGCAGACTTGCGGATCACTGCGCTGTGCCAGGAATCATCCGCTACGTAGTGCTATTCAATGCACTGGTCTTCATCCTGCATCTTCTTGCTCCGGGATATCTCTCCGTTCTGGAACTGAATCCCATCGCGGTGCTCCATGGGCAGGTCTGGAGACTTCTCACCTGGATCTTCATTCCCGAGACGTTGAGTCCCTTCTGGATTTTCTTTTCCCTTCTTTTTCTTTTCTATCTTGGAGATGGATTGGAAACCGCTGTCGGCGCGGCGAAACTGACACTGTTTTATGCCTCGGGTGTGATTCTCTGCACCACAGTCTCCTTCCTCTTCGGGGTTCTGGGTGACGGTGCCTCGCTGGGCAGGGGAAACACCTTCCTCAATCTTTCCCTCCTACTTGCTTTTGCGACAGCCTATCCCGACTTCAAGGTTCTCGTGTTCTTTGTCCTACCGGTCAGGATAGCATGGCTGGCTCTTTTCAGTGCCGTGATCATGATTCTTTCGGCCATGGGACAGCCACCGGTGGTGGGCGCCACCTTGGGCGCTGCATTCCTGAACTATCTTCTCTTTTTCCACAAAGACCTGCGCGGACATCTCGGAATTCTTAAATCGGGTACGGTCCGTTTTGCAGCCCCACCGAGACGACGCAGCTCTGACAGCACTTCCGATGAATCACTCCATTGCTGCGAACAGTGCGGGAGGACCGAGATCAGTCATCCCGAGCTGGAATTCCGGGTCACCTCAAGCGGATATGAATACTGTAGGGAACATCTCCCAAAACCTCCTCCGCCGCTTGGAAACCCCTGAGAAATCGGGACTTCCTTAAGAACTGCGAGGCTTAAGCTTTCCGGTACGATAGAGATGAATCGCCTCTGCGGTTCCTTCTCCGGCATCAAGCGAGGAAACATGGCCTCCTGCCTTCCTGACAGTCTCTTTCACACTCTCATGGGCATTGGCAGGACATGCCACCATGGCAGCGACATTGCCAAAAAGCATCGAAAGATCGTTCTGGTGATCCCCGATTGCAAGAATGCCCGAAGTCGGCATATCGAGCAGGCGACTGAGCTCTGCCAGCGCACTCCCCTTGTCATAACGTCGGTGACAGAATCTCAGATAGATATTGCTGCGCTGGTAATGAAAGTCTTCCGGACGATCAGGAAGTGCATCCAACTCCAGCATCAACTCATCCAGGCCTTCCTCGGTAGATGCAACCAGCCCCCCGGGAACGCCATCGACGGTTTGCTGGAAGGCCACCCCCTCATGCCGCTCCACAAGCTTCTCTATCCGAGAGAAGAATTCACCGCTTTCCCGGAACAACAGGTCATGGTGCTCCCTGCAGAGCGCATTCCAATCCCCGTAATCATGCCATCCTCCTTGACCGTCAGGTTTGTAGACATGGCGCTCACTGGTGAGGATGTAATGAGGTGTGACTGGAGCCCCAAGCTTTTGAATCCCATCAAGGGCCGCATCCAATGGTCTGCCGGTATTGACCGCCCAGAGCGCACCGGCATTCACGGCAGCCTTCAACTCGCGGGCAAGTGAAGGAACACACGCGGACACATCCGCGGGATGCCCTCCCGCCAAGGTGCCGTCAAAATCCGTACTGAGAAGTCGTATCATGAGAAAAGAGAGACTTTCCCACGGAACGAGTGCTTCGCAATTCCCAATTTAAGGATCCTTAAGCAGATCGCTTGATCCCACTGATAGACTAAATACATGAAATCAGCCTACGAGCTGGCGATGAGCCGTCTGGAAAAATCAGAACCAACCCAATCACTGAGCGAGGAGCAAAAGAAAATGCTCGCCGAAATTGACTCGGAATACGGGGCAAGGATCGCGGAGCGGAGAATTTTTCTCGAGGGGGAAATCACCAAGGCATTCGGTGATGAACTCTCCATCCATGATCTCCGCCGCCAACTTTCTTGCGAGATTGCGGCGATTGAAGAAAAACGCGAACTCAGGAAGGAAAAGGTCCGCAAGGAAAGCATCGGTTAGAAAATTCCCTAGGGATTGGAATGAGCGGCATTGAGCGTTCCTCCAGCCTTTAACCAGAGATTTCTCAGATCGATGTCCAGTGGCGATCCTTTCTCCGGCTTGAGGCTCCAATAGGTCCGGGAAACCACATAACGGGCTCGAGATAAAGAGCCTCTGCGGATCAACTCCAGGGCCACCGGAGTGGTTACCTTGCTGAAGAATTCACCGCCCCCATGCGCCCCCTGGACGATGAGCTGTCGGTAGAACTCCTCCACCGCAGCATTGATATCCCCAGCAGTGATCTGGGAGGCAATTAATGACCCGGCTGCATCCGCGCTCAGATCCGTGCGAGACCCAAGATTCTCATGGATGATTTTCTCGGAGAGGGCCGCAGCATGGTTCCTGTTTCCCGATAAGAGTGAAAGATGAACGAGCGCCTCCTCATGCTGTGTCTTGAGATCACGGTAGCGCGCAAATTGCCTGATCGCCGCCTCATGGTGCATGCGGAGTTCCCTCCCTCCCGATCCCGTCCTCATCAGCCAATCCTCCTTGGCATCCCAAAACCCAGGATCTCCGGGACAAATGGCCAGAGAACTCTCGAGCGCCCTTCCCTCACCCACAGCATCACCCCGACGGCGGAAATTCCAAGCCATCACTAAGTCCCTGCGGGCAGCCTCTTCTTTCCCACGACGAGCAGAATGAGCTGCAAACGTCTCGAGGTCATGATCAGTAATCGGAGTCCAGTTTTGCGGATCGAGAGCTTCACCCTTGGCGAAGTTTTGCCCCTCGTAGCGCCCCACATTCATGTCCCAGCCGCCAGATTCATTCCAAGAACCTATCCATGCATGCCCACCCTCGTTTCCCTGTCCGGAAAAGAAAATCGTGGGGATTCCAACAGCCTTTCCCGAGAGTGCGGCGTAGTATGCTTGATCCACGCAGATCCCGCCATGCCTCTTGATCGAGGCAAGGCGATAGGACCCCCAAGGCCACACAAAGAGCTGCTTTTCCACCCGACTCTTGTCATACGTAATTGACGAAAAAGCCTTCCGTGCATTTTGATGAGAGAGGTTTGGGGAAGCCCTCACCCACTCCAGTTCTGTGGAGTCAACGGGTGCATCCACCACAAAACTCAACTCCCGGGACTGCAGTTGTCTCGGATCCATCCGCAGCTTGCCTGCACGGAAAGCTCTCACCCAGTCGCCAAAGGCATCGGCCGGCGGGACCTGAATCCTAGGCAAATCCTTCTGAATCACCTGATGATGAGGCCAAAAATCAGGAGCCGGTTGATCCATCACCACAGAGAGAGCCAAGCCAAGATTGAGAAACTCATGCCACTCTTGAGGATAAGCTTTCCAAATTGACTGAAGGTTCAGAATGACCTTGGGGGCAAAGTCATCCTCGCTGAAAGACTCCGACCAACGCTCCAAAAACACGGGATCGCTCAGAGTCGCTGCAACAAAGGCGGGGTCCAACCGGGCGACCAAGGGGCCGTTGCGGGGGGTGAAAGGTTTGCTCACCAATTGATCCATCACCCTACCCATCAGGATGGGATCCCTGGTCAACTGCTCGGTAGCACGATGCTGGAGGTCATCATAGCGGCGGACCAGAGGGGTTCCAGGTTGATGAATCGTTACCTGAACTTTTTCCCCGGCGGTTGTTCGCTCACCCTCCACGGATAGATGACGCGAGAGCCAGCGTTTCGTGACAGGCGCCTCCTCCGACTCAAGCAGATCGATCCATTGGTAGAGATCAATCCATCGGGCGGCGGTGGCGTTGCTCGAAAAACCACATTTTCCCTTTGAGGCAGGAGTCCAAGCAGAGGCAAGAGCATCTCCCAGAGCATTCCTAAATTCGCCAAGCTTCCCCTCGCTCACCACGAGACGCAAGAACGAGGGATCAGGCGGTTTGGTTAGATCAATGATGCCGGCATGAAGCCCGCCGGATAGATACAGGATGACCAACAATGTGCGTGGCAGAAATCCACACCTCACGGATTTTTGGACGGCTGACGCCTCAATGCCTCCAGTCGCTTCGGATCCCTGGCCCCAGCAACCGCCTCCTCCTTGCTGATCTGCTTAGAAAGATAGAGCTCCTCGAGCATATCATCGATGGTATGCATGCCATCATGTTTTCCTATCTCCATGAGTCCAACGATATGCTCGAGATGATGATCCCTGATACAGGCGGCCACAGCGCTATTATTGACCAGAAACTCGGTCACCATGACCCGACGAAGACCGTCCTCTGAGGGTATCAGCCTCTGGGCCAGCACACCGGCCAGTACACCGGCCAACTGTCCCAACACCTGTTCCTTCTCATCTCCGGGAAAATAGTCGATGATACGGTCAAGGGCCTGAGGGGCATCGTTGGTGTGGAGGGTCGCCAGCACCAGATGCCCGGTCTCCGCCGCCGTGAGTGCGGCGCGAACCGTCTCACGATCCCTGATTTCCCCCACCATGATGACATCGGGATCCTGGCGGAGAACATGGCGGAGAGCTTCGGAAAAAGACTTTGTGTCGGAACCGAGTTCCCTCTGCTTGATGATGGAACGATTGCTTTTGAAATAAAACTCGATCGGATCCTCAATCGTCACGATCACCGACTCGCGCTCTTCGCTGATCCTGCGGATCATGGCTGCCAGAGTTGTTGTTTTCCCCGATCCGGTCATTCCCGTCACAAGGACCAATCCCTGACTGAGTTCGCAAAGCTTAAGAATCGAGGGGCGATGCCCGAGTTCCATGATCGAGGGGGTTCCCTCGGGAATGAGCCGGAAGGTGGCCTCCAGCGCCCCCCTGCTGAAGTGAGCATTCCCACGGAATCTCCCAAGCCCATCGACCTGCAGTCCGAAATCAAGTTCCAAGTCATTTTCAAGGCGGGTGCGCTGAGACTCCGTGAGCAATCCGAGGATGATTTCCCTGCATTCGGTCTTGGAAAGAATCCTTTCATGGCACGGCTTGATATCCCCCCGCAGACGCATGGAGGGAGCCAATCCCGCACAAAGATGAACATCCGAAGCTCCTGCCGCCACAGCCTCCTTGAGAACGTCTATAATTTCAGGAATGCTGCTCACGGATTATGAAAGGGTGCTGGAGATTCCCCTGAGACGGCGGCGCAACTCTGCGGGATTAGGAACGGCAAGAAGGGCAGTTTCCTGCAAAATCCTCCCCGAGGAAACAAGCTGGAGATAGGACTCCAGGAAGACTGACGACTCGGCGGGATCGGCCTGCATCAGATGTTCACGCAAGGAAACAAGATCCCCATTCAGGATACATTGACGTGTCAGGCCTATATTGGTCATGTATTCGCAGGCCAATGCCACTCCGCCATCCTCTGATGGCAGCAACTTCTGACAGAGCACCGCAAGCAATTGACCCGAAAGGACCTGCAGATGCCCTTTTCTCTCCCCTTCGGGAAAAAAGGCCAGCAAACGTTCGATAACCTCCACGACATCGGTTGCGTGAAGTGTGGCCAGTACCAGATGACCCGTTTCGGCAGCTTGAAGGGCGACGGTGGCAGTGTCGGCATCACGGATTTCACCGACCAGGATAATGTCCGGGGCTTGTCGCAGAGAGCGACGCAGTCCTTCTGCAAAACTAGGGGTGTCGAGACCAACGGCTCTCTGGGTGAACAATGACCTGTTCCGCTGGAAGACAAACTCCACCGGATCCTCGATCGTAACGATATGCCGCTCCAAGTTCCGGTTCACCCACTCCAGCAACGCGGCAAGTGTGGTTGATTTACCCGAGCCGGTTGGTCCGGAAACAATCATGAGACCCGACTTGCGGGTGGCCATGGATTTAAGGATATCCGAAGGGACACCCAGTTGATCAATCTCCGGTGGATTGGAATTGATCCGTCGTAGCACCGCTCCTTCGCCACCGAGTTGACGGTGAAAATTCACGCGAAACCGTATTCCTTGGGCAGAGACAAAGCTTGCATCGAAGTCCGTGGCAGATTCCGGCACACCGCAGTGATCTCGGAATGACTTGAGATCGGGGAGTGAAAGTGCCGGAGCCTCCATCGGGGTCACGCTTCCGGCCACCCTCACAACCGGAGGCTCGCCGACATGAAGAATCAAATCCGAGGCGTTATATTCCTGAGCCGCCCGGCAATACAGTTCGATTGATTCTGGAGGGGTTGCCATGGGAACGCTTTGATCCTTGAAAACCAATAAGTCAATCACTTCACGGCGTCCAGTAACCAAATGTCACGAAGGGAATGGTTGGCATCGCCAAGGGGAATCGAACCCCTATTATGCGGATGAGAACCGCATGTCCTAACCGTTAGACGATGGCGACGTGAGAGCCAAAGAATGTACTTGGTGAGAAACGGGCTGGCAAGCAGAGAGATACGGATTAGAGTCTTTGCCTAATGATCCTTTACATCAAGGGCGGTTGCCCATGGTGCGTGATGGCCGAATCATGGTTAAAGCAGCACGGTCATCACTACCAACCCGTCGACGTCCTCTCCGATCAGGAAGCTTTTACCGCGATGCGCAGACTCTCCGGACAGACCAAGGCCCCCGTCCTTGTGACGGAGGATGGCCGCGTCCTGGCAGATTTCGGCCCCGAGGAGTTGCCAGGATTTTTGGGCAAGCGCTAAATAAGGAGCCGCTGATTAAATCGCGATGAGGTGGTTGCGGAAAGAGTGGGGAGCAGGCGACGCGACTTAGCTGGCGCAACCTCGAACGCAAAAGCATCCAGACTCCATCTAGATCAGCCTTTCCGGAGTGCGCGGAGGGATTGGAGGGCATCCCCTGAGTCAATGCTCCGAGCCGCCGTCTCTAGCGCCTCACGATGGCTCGATCCCATACCGGCCAGATAAAGCGCGGCAGAAGCATTCAGCAGGATCATGTCGCGCGCTGCACCTCTCTCCTCGCCACTAAGGATCGACTCGATCCGTCGGGCATTGGTCACAGCATCACCGCCGAGCAGCGGACGGTGATCGGAGATCACCCCCATTCCCAGATCGCGGGGATCGATTTCAAATTCGCTGAGAACCGCTTGTCCTTGTAAAACTTCGATCACCCGTGAGGAACCTAAGATTGAAAGCTCATCGACACCCCCTCCGGGATACAGGCCTTTCCCATGTACTGCCCAGGCTCTCCGGCGTCCGAGCAATCGCATCGCCTCCGCATAGAAGGGAAGCATCTCTTCACGGTAGATTCCTGTGAGTTGGTAGTCGGGTAACGCAGGATTAAGGAGGGGCCCAAGCAGATTAAAGATGGTCTTCTTCCCGTGCTCTCCTAGTTTCCGCCGGATGGGAGCAACCGCCGCAACTGCGGGGTGAAAATCTCCTGCCAGCATGAAAACACATCCTGCTTTCTCCAGCACCTCCCCCACCCTTGCCGGAGCAATGTGAATATCGACTCCCATTGCCTCGAGCACATCGGCGCTCCCGCATTGCGAGGAGAAGGCGCGGTTGCCATGCTTCACAACCTTGGCACCGGATCCCGCCACCACAAACATCGCCGCCGTCGAGATGTTGAGAAAGCCGGCCTGATCTCCTCCCGTACCGCAGAGTTCAACCAAAGGCCTGCTTCCGCTCCGGTCAAAAACAGGCCGCATCGAGCGCTCCAGCAGTACCCTTGCGAAGCCGGCAAGTTCCGATGCCTTTTCCCCACGTTCGTGCAGGGCAGTTAGAAATCGGGCCTTCGGCTCCTCCGGGACCTTCCGGTCGAGAAGCAAATCGATGGAGGCAGAGATCTCAACTTCGGACAACGAGGTCACCAAGACCGGATCTGGAAAGAGAGAGGACATGAGAAAAAGATAAGCCGGATTTTCAGCAGAGCACGAGCGTCATCGCGGACAGGAGGAGAATGGCTCCCGCAAGGCGGCGTAGCATCACGGGAGTACGGGTCTCCATGGGAGCCCCATCACTCAGCAGGGCCCCTGCCATCCAGACAAGAAGCACGCTCCAGAGGCAACGCGATCCGTAAAGGATATTGGTGAGTGTCGCGTTGCCATAGAGACCGATCGCGGAGTACATGGCCAGTGACTGAATCGAGAGGAGGATGGCGCCAAAAAAAAGCCAGGGGAGAGCATGCGATGAAATTTTAGTCTCACTTTTGACCCCTCTCCGGAAAAGCCCCGGTAGATAACACACCGACAGAACACCCATCATTCCGAACATCACGGGAGCGAAGCGCTTATACCCAACCCCAGGCACCCAGAGCTGCACCAGCACATCGGTCAGCGCGAAAATGGCCGCCGCACCCAACGACCAAAGCACCGCGGCCAGCATTCTGCGGTGCGCCCCTCCAGGAATATAGGAAATCAAGGCGATCCCTATACTGGCCATCGCACAGGCACCCCACCAGGAGACAGGCAATGGTTTACCCAGGAAGCTGACCGAGAGGAGAGCAACCAGGATGACCTTGCTCCCCAGTAGGGGAGTCGAAACCGAAATGTCACCTGTGGCGATGGCGCGAAATGTGAAAATCTGCCCGAGAAAAAACAAGAAGCCGCAGAAGACAGGAAAAACAAACAGGGCAGTCCCGGAAACACATGCCGAAGGAGCACCTACCGCCTCGGGGAGCAGCCATAGAACCTGAAAAAGGAGTGCCATGGTCACATTGCAGAGCAGATTGACCACTCTTCCGGAAATGCCAGCACCTAGGGCACGCTGGATGGCGATCGCCCCGCAGGCGTAGCCAAGTCCAGCACCCACGGGGAGCAACAGGGCGCCCGGGCTCACACCGGAAGCAATTCGTCGAGGAGTCCCCTGAGCTTCAAGGCGGGCCACTGCCCGGGTACCTGTGGCTTTCCGAGCCACCCATAGCAGAGGGGAGCACCGAACCCACAAAGGACAAGCCGTGAAAAACGACCGGCCGGCCCCATTCCCATCGCGACCACCGGAATCTTGGCCGAAGTCATCTGGAACTCAATCAAACGCTGAAGATCCCGAGGGTCATGGAGCATCGCTGCAACCTTGAAAAGATCCGCTCCTGCAGCAGAGGCGCGCAAGGCAAGTCTCCTCAAGGTTGCAACCGTGGGGGTAGTGGCGAAATCATGATGCGATAGGATCACCGTGCGTCCATGCTGATGCGCTTCCGCAACCACAGGGGCAAGTGCGGATGCCGATCGCAGCTCAATATCGATTGCGGAGGCCCAGCGCAGTGCGTCACGCAGCAGTTCCCTTCTACGCGACAGGGAGAGATTGCCAGCTCCCCCTTCGGCAGGGTGTCGTGCCGTAGCGATCACCGGAAGGGCTAATTCGGAGGGGAGGCTGCGGACACTCTCAAGACAATCAAGGCGCATTTCCAGAATGTCGATACCACGTGTGGCAGCGCGAGTGATTTTATGAGCCATCCTCAGTCCGGAATGTTCGTGAAGTGTTCCCACGACAAGAGCCCTCCCCCCGGAGAGGAGATGTTGGAGGCTGAGGATTGGTTTGTTTTTGGCGGACACGATGCTTGAAATAACCTTTCTGCACGCCACATTCGACAATCGCCGGCAGGAAATCAACCCTCCTTGCCGATCGAAAAACTGGATCTGCACGAGGATTTTTCGTCAACCGGAAAGTTCTTTTGTAAAGATGCTGGATAAGGCGCTCTGATTTCTCTATATTAGCCTGCTTCTCCGAACAATTCATTCACCCCTCAATCCAGAATGAGAACTATTCCCTCCCTTCACATGCCGATCAATTTCAAGAGTACTTCATTGGTTCTTGGGATTCTCGCAATGGCCACGGTCGCCATGGCACAAACCGCAACCGAATTTCAGATAACCAAGATCGAGCCCCAGATCGTCACTACCCCGATGATTTCCTATTCGGGCGCCACCCAGAAGCCGGGAAGGGCGAAAAGCTGGATGGAGATCGAGACAACCTTTTCCTGGCACCCCCGTAATCCTACCCAGAAATACAGTGATGACGTGGTCTTCAACTACTACGTCCTCCTATCGAACAAAAGCGCCACTGCTCCGCAGGGAACCTTGCTCACCGGACAGGTGACCCACAATTCGATTCCGGCAAATCAGAACGACCCCCTGAGGACGGTCATGTACATCAGCCCCAGGACCATGGAACGCTTCTTCGACGGCAAGATCCCCACAAGCACATCGGCGGCGATCATTGACATCGGCGTCACCGTCTCTGTACAGGGACAAATCGTTGCTCAAAAAAGCCTCAATAGCACCTCGGGTGCCTGGTGGCCCCAGTACCAGCAAACTCCGGGATTTCTTCTCAATAAGAACGAAACACCCTTTGCAAGTCTGAATCCCGATTACTACGAGCCCGTCAAAAAACTGCAACCGTAGGCCCTAGTTCGGCACCAAACCTCTTCCCTCCTTAATAAGTTAACCATGGCCGCCGCGAAAAAATTCCTTGTTCTGGATCTTGGCATGCAGTCGCTCAGGCTTGCTGAATTCTCAAGAGGCGCTGCCGGAAAATTGCAACTCCATCGCGGGGCAAGAAGGGAATTCCTCCTGGATCCCTCCCTGGACACATCGCGTCCCGAACAAACCAAGGTGGCGCTGAAGGAGATTCTCAAGGAGTGGAACATCTCATCCGCAGAGGTCTCCTGCGTACTCCCCTCACACATGGTATTCACCAGGGTGGTTCCCTTGGATGTCCCCGGAGGCTCGGTGGGACAGGTCGATGCCGTCGCCCGGTTTGAAGCCCAGCAGAACATCCCCTTCCCCTTGGAAGAAGTTGTCTGGGACTATGTCCTGATGGGGGAGACTCCGACCGGAGCAGTCAATGTGGCATTCGTGGCGGTAAAATCGGATCTTCTCAACTCCATCTGCCACGCCATTGCTTCTGTTGGTCTGAACATCTCCTCCATTACTGTGTCTACCTTGGCTCTCTATGATGCCTACCGCCATGCTTATCCCGATGCAGGAGGGAAGACGACTCTGCTGCTTGATATGGGTTGCCGCACAACCAATCTTGTAATCACAAAAGACGGCTCGTTTTTCTCAAGAAGCATCCCATCGGGAGGGTTGGCTGTCACGATGGCGATTGCCAAGGATATCCATGCCGAACTCGACAGTGCCGAACATCTTAAAATTACTCGAGGCAGCGTGGCTCTAGGCCCCGGGTTCCAGCAACCCGTGGATCCCGTCGAGGCGAATCTCGCAAGAATTGCTCGCCAGACCCTCCTCAAGACACAGGCCGATATTGCCCGCTCCGTCGGCTATTACCGATCTACCCTCGGCGGCAATGATCCGGACAGCATCATGTTGACCGGAGGTATGGCTGGAATGCCCTACCTTTCAGAGTTTCTTACAGAAAAGCTCCAGAAAGAGACCCACTTCTTTGATCCGACGGGAACCATCGCCACACTCTCCCCGGGTGCTGCCTTTGTTGAAAACAACTCCGGCAATCTCGGGGAACTTATTGGCGGGGCTCTCCAGGCAACCTCCTTGCCTCACACCTCCATCAACCTGCTGCCTCAGTCGATCGTCCGAAAGCAGGCTTTCGCCAAGCACTTTCCCTACCTCATTGCCACAGCACTTCTTTTCCTTGTGTCGCTTCTCTCCTGGTATCTTTTTGCCGTGAAAGCCACTGCTTTCACCCGTGAGGAAACCTTGAAGCTTAATTCTGCCATCCAGTCAGAGGATTCCATTTCAAAAAAAATGGAGGCCCTGAAAGCCAAGCAGGAATCCCTTCAGAAGATAGAGACCTCCCTACTGTCGGTAATCCAGTGCAGGGAAGCCTATCCAAAGATTTTGGCTGAACTCAGCGCCAAAATTCCCGATCACTTTCTCTGGATCACTGAGATTCAGCCCGTCGGGGATTCCGCGCAGAAGGGTCAGTCAAAAGTGGAAGACAGTGCTATCAAGGCGATTTTGGTAAAGGGACTCTATCTCGATAATCCGAGACAGGCAGCCGTGATCGATGACTTTGTAACAGAGCTCCAGAGTTCGGATGTCTTTTCCGTGGAGGAACAATCAAAATCCAAGATCATCACACAACGCGGCAGCCCCAATGGGGAATTCTGGGCCTACCCTTTTGCTCTGAGAATTCCTCTTCGATCGCCCATCCCAGCTCTTCCCTGAAAACCTGATGAATAACTTCAAGACATGGCTGACAGAGAACAAGCTGACGGCCGCATTGGCAGCATTTCTCATCCTAGCTACAGGAGCACTCGGGTGGTTCGTGTATTCGTCCTGGGACGACTACGCCTCGGCTCAGGCGGAATATGCCTCCAAATCGGCTCAACTCTCGGGACTCTCGCACAAGAAGCCGTTTCCCAATGAGGAAAATCTCGCCAAAGTCACTGACAATCTGAATCAGGAGCAGTCTGACCTGGAAAAACTGAACAAGACACTCGAAAGTTATCGGGTACCCTCTTTCAATAATCTCGATAAGGTAAAGCCCCAAGACTTGCCTCAGAAGTTCCAGGATGCCCTGCGCACCGAGGTCACTAGAATCAAATCCTTGGCCACAAGCTCCGGCACAACCCTTCCCCCAGGCTTCTATCTCGGTCTTGAGGAATATGAAAATTCCCTTCCCCAACCAGAGGAAACCCTTTCCCTGGCCAAACAACTCACGGTATTGAGCTGGATGGCTGAAACCTTGACTACTCAAAAGGGAATGATCCTCACCGAATTCACAAGGATTGCCGCAAAACAAGTGCCCAAAAAAGAGGCCTCGGGTTCACCCAAACCACCGGCCTCAAGCGCTACCGAAAGCATTTCCCTCCCCTATCAATCCTCAGGTACAATACGGGTTAGCTTCCGCTCAAATCAGGGCTCGTTCAGGGACATCGTCAACTCCCTCTCATCCTCCCCTTATTTCCTTTTGATTGAGGGAATCCAGTTACAAAACACATCCATGGAACCGCCACGCCGTGATGCCGCAGTGCAAGGTGCGGACCCCACACTCGCGGGGACAAACGGGCTTCAACGCCTTCCCATCATCGTGGGAAGGGAACTGCTCAACATCTCATTGAAAATCCGTGTTCTGGAATTCCAGAACACGGGCTCGTCCGCTATCTCCTCTCCGGCAACCAAGCCAAAATCAAACTGACCGGGCCATGAAAAACTTCTTCATCCGCTCTTATCATCTGATCCTTCTTGGGCTGGCGACCCTCCTTGCTCTTGGGAGTGCCACCTACCTGATCCTCCAGTTTCTTTCCTTCAAGGACTCGTTCTCCCATCCTTCCTCTGCGAAAGCATCTTCTTCGGAGTTTTTCAACCCCTCAACCAATGCACTTGCCACGCTGTCGATGGTCAAGGGCAAGGTTTTTTGGAGTAACAGCCCCACCGGATCATCCCCCTTTGTCTCACGTCCCTACCTGCTGAAGGACGGCAAACTGGTGGATCCCATGATCAGCAGCGCGCCTCCTCTTTTCCCTCCTGTTCCCAACCAGTGGCTCATGGATCACCAACTGGACTACACGGATGTGAACATCCTTGAGCGCGATCCCAACAACAAAGGATTCACAGTGCTTGAGGAATTCCTGGCTGGTACCGACCCAAATGACCTCACCAAGTTTCCCAACCTCTGCGCCAAACTCACCTACAGCGACGCAGATATAAAAAAAAGCACCTACCTTCTCGAATACCTGGGAGATGAAGAGAATGAAGGCCGCTCGGAATACCAACTTCGCCCCGTGTTACCGATCCCCAATCCCTCGAAGGGAAATAAGCCCGACACCTCCGTCAGGGGAGTCATTAAGGGTGAGACTGTGCCGGGTGTCCCTTTCCTGAAAGTCATCGACTACGTTGATAAAAAGAAAACAATCAATGATACCGAGTACGACTTCGGGGAACTCATCCTTCAAAACACCCTTACCGGAGAGCGTCATGCGCTTACAAAGAAGAACGTCTCCCGGGATTATCAAAAACACCCCATCCAACTCGTGGAGAGCGTGACCTTCCATTACCAGTTGACCGGGGCCCCCGCGGAGGATGT
>CAIZIQ010000329.1 GCA_903933015.1 uncultured Spartobacteria bacterium
AGGCTAAAAAGCATCTCGGTGACGCCAATCTGATCCTGCTTTTCCAGCCCGGTTCCAACCCTTCGATCATCACCTACACCGTGGCCAAGGGTGATTCCCTTGCCAAAATAGCTGCCAAACAGCACTCGAATGCGGAATTAATCCAGAAAGCCAACCAGCTGCCGAACATCAATCTCCAGATAGGGCAACAGCTGGTCATTCCGACACTCAGGCCTTCTCTGGAACTCGATCGTGCCACCAGAACACTGACCCTTATGGACAATGGCACCTTTCTCAAGGAATACACCCTCCTCTCGGCCCCTCCAGCCCCCTCCTCTCCTGTGAAAATCTCCTCGAAGGTTGTTGATAAGATTGCCATTGCGGGAACGAAAAGGGTGGCCTTTGGCGACAAGGCATTTGCCACCAGCGAGCGCACCATCATTCTTTCGCAGGCCCCCTCCATTGTGGGAGCACCTTCACCGACTCCCTCGCCAAGCGTACCGCCTCATACTCCGTCTCCCTCCGGGACAAACAGCACTTCAGCTACTGGAGGATCCAACGCTCCGATCACGTCCGCAACACCGTCACAGCCGATACCCACCCCGGTGCCGATGCCTCCGGGGTATGTGCTCGTGACTGAGGATCTGCTCGAAATCTTTCCGCTCGTCTCCCGCAACACTCCGGTCATCATTCATTGATCTCTTGCCCCGTAAGAAACCAACCCACTTTCACGACCATGAATGTACAACCCCTCGACTTTGAACTTCCCATCGCCGACCTCGAACGCCGTGTTGCAGAACTTGCAGAGCGTCGACATTCCGAAGATCCCCTGCTCGTGGCCGCCCGTGAGGATCTCGATAAGGAGCGCAAAGCTCTCTACAGCAACCTGACACCTTGGCAGCGCGTCCAGATCGCACGCCATCCCACCCGTCCCTACTTCCTCGATTATGTGGCCTCGTGCACCACGGACTTCGTGGAACTGCACGGTGATCGTCTCTTTGGTGATGACAAGGCCATGCCTGCGGGAATAGGCCGTATCGGAGGTCATCGCTGCGTGATCATTGGCCAACAGAAGGGACGTGATGTGAAGGAGAATGTCCTCAGGAACTTCGGCAGCCCACACCCCGAGGGATATCGCAAGGCCCTGCGCCTCATGCGTATGGCTCAGAAATTTGAGATGCCCGTGGTCTGCATTATCGACACTCCGGGTGCTTATCCCGGCGTGGGGGCTGAGGAACGTCACATCGCCGAGGCCATCGCGGTCAATCTCCGTGAAATGATGGTCCTGAAGACCCGCATCATCGCCATCGTTATCGGTGAAGGTGGAAGCGGCGGCGCGCTCGGTATCGGTGTTGCGGATCGCGTGCTGATGCTCGAAAATGCCTATTATTCTGTCATCTCGCCCGAAGGTTGCGCCGCAATCCTCTGGAAGCACCGCAAGCACGCCCCAGAGGCGGCCGCGGCACTCAAGCTCACCGCTGATGATCTCCAGGAATTCGGACTTGTCGACGGGGTCATTCCCGAACCCATGGGAGGCGCACACCGGGATCCGGTGGCCATGTCGGAGACACTCACCACCGCCATTTCCTCGGCCATCACCTCCCTGATGGAAATACCGATGAAGAGGCTTCTTGAGGAACGCTACGCCAAGTTCCGCGGAATGGGCGTCTTTTCCGAGTAGTCCTTCTTCCGTTTTTCCTCCCCCTCTCCGATTGAAGTAGCACTCAGCACGAGAGTCACCTCCCCCCTGGGCGGATGCACTCTGTAATGCTCGGCCAACTCGGTAGGAGATCCATGGCGGTATTCCTCATGAATCTTGGTGAGTTCCCTTGAGACACAGACCCTGCAAGCGGGATTAATTGCCGCCAGGTCCTCAAGACAATCGACCAACCGGTGGGGCGACTCAAAATAGACGCCTGTCATCGCTAGAGAGACGGCCTTCCTCAGTTCACCTCTCCTGCCTGATCCCGAAGAGGGAAGAAATCCCCCGAAGAAAAAGGGCACGGGAGGCAATCCGCTGCCCACAAGAGCCGTCGTGACGGCACTCGGACCGGGAAGCACGGTGTAAGAAACGCCCGTTGTGATGCAGGCACGAACAAGACGGAATCCGGGATCGCTCACCGAGGGAGTTCCCGCATCGGTGACAAGGGCAAGCCTATCCCCTCCCTGGAGGCGCAAAATCAATTCGGGAAGACGCCGCTCCTCATTGTGTTCGTGAAAGCTGATGAGGGGCTTACGGACATTAAGATGGGAAAGAAGCTGGGCGGCACGCCTCGTATCCTCGGCAATCACTGCATCACATTCCCGGAGAGTCTCGATGGCCCGTAGGGTCAGATCTCCCAAATTGCCAATGGGTGTGGCAATCAGTGTCAGCGGAGGAATCGTCCTACTCCTGGATTTCTCGTCTCCTTTTGCTGTTCTCTCAGTTTCTTGAGCCTTCAACCTTCAGCCTTCAGCCTTATCGGCTTTTACCAACCCTCGGAAACCTTGCTGACAAGGTTTTCAGCCATGCGTTGGGCGGCAATCGGGTAATTCATGTTCTGGTTCGTCACGAGATCCGAGTTCACTGCGTCGGATTCGGTGAAGAAGGGGGTCTCCCCGACTGCGGTTCCCTCCATAAGCACGGCACCGGTCACCCGGTCAAGCACCCTGTACTTCACGGTTAAGATCAACTCGAATTCCGATGTCTGGAGCACGTTGCTTGCCAGAACGCGCATGGGTTGGCGTTCCACCGACTCAATGGTTCCCTCGAGAATCGCATCCGCCTGGTCGGAGGATTCGATTCTGTACGTTCCATCCTGTTGGAAACGCTTCACAACCGAATCCGCAGTCTGCGACTCAAGCCGTGGAATCAGGGTATTGTTTTTGAAATTATTCACCGCAATGGTCGTCACACGGCGCATCGGGGTGGGCTTGATCTCTCCCAAATGATATCCGCACCCCGCGAGGGACAGGATTATCGGAAGCAGTAATAGAGACCAGGTCTTGGTGATCATGGAGCGAGAGGTGTCCTTTGCGGCGCCGTCTGGGCAGGTGGTTCCTGCAACGGAATCGGCTTCGCATCCGTCATGTCACCCTTCATCTGGGGTTGCGGAAGAGGCAACTCCTCGGGAACGATGTCCTTCTTGGGAGGGCCATTGTAGTTGGCCAGAGCAGTGGACTCGACTTGGGCTTGGAGTCTGCGACGCTCTGCAACGCGTTCCCCGGTCTCAGGGCGTTCCTGGCCAACTCGGAGCGCATCTTCACCATAGAGAGACTTGAGTTCGTCGATGCGGGTTTTTGCCGCGGTAGCGTCCTCACTCTGGGGGAATCTTCGGATCACATCATTGTAGTAGATGGAGGCAGCCTTGTAGTCCTTGCTAAAGTCGTAAAAATGAGCGATGCGAAGCGTATCGGCAGATTCCTTGGAAACCATTTTCTTCATGTTTTCCCCGGCCTGCTGCACTTTTTCACTGTTTGGGTACTGAATCAGAAAATCCTGGTAATTGTTCTGGGACTCCTTGAGCGCTGAGAGATCCTGGGACTTTCCGGTCATGCCAAGACGCTGGTAGACATAACCGACCTGATAGGCGGCGGATGCACAGGCGGCGCTGTTCGGATACTTGTCGATCACCTTTTGGTAGGCAGCGATCGCCTCCTGCGCTCTTCCCTGCTTCTCGATGGCAAGGCCGAGATTGAACTGGGTGACAGCTGCGTGCTTGCTGTAAGGGGATACTTTCAGGATCGCATTGTACATTTCCTCGGCCTTCTCCATTGAGGGCACCATCTTGATTCCGAGGAATGTCACTTTTCTGCCGTTGAGGTAGGCATTCGCAATATTGATCTCCTCGACAACGGAATCTTCAAAATGTGTCGTTTCCGGATGCCGCTTGAGCATCTCCTGGTAGGCATTGAAAGCAGCTTCAAAATCCCCCTTTTTCTG
>CAIZIQ010000330.1 GCA_903933015.1 uncultured Spartobacteria bacterium
AAGGCAAAGCCTGCGTTGGCGCAGTAGAAAGTCAGGCTGAAGCGGTTTAGGCTGAAGGCTGTTAGGAAGAAGATGAGTTAGCGGCAAACGCTTTGCTCAAGGAGTTGCAGACAGGGGTTTGAAAAATCTGGCCAACAGCCCCAGACACAACCATTCACTCCCGCCTCGCCACCTGCCTCTCTGAGCGTTATCTGTCAGACACCGTTTTCCCCCATGGCACGTCCCAAGAAATCTACTTCAGACTCCTCGGCCAATATCGGTTTCGAGGCGAAGCTCTGGCTTGCCGCCGACACTGCCATGCCCGAAAGGGCACATCTGCCGCGCGAAGCCTTTCTGCAGAGCGTTCGCGAAGCGAAGGATCATCGGAGCAACCTCTAAAACGCCGCTTTTTGACCATGGCTCGTAAATCCAAGACAGAATCGACAGCAAACCTAGGTTTTGAACAAAAGCTGTGGTCGGCGGCGGACAAGTTGAGAAACAACATGGACGCGGCTGAGTACAAGCACGTCGTCCTCGGTCTTATCTTCCTAAAGTACATTTCCGACAGCTTCGAGGAGCACCATACCAAGCTCATCGCCGGAGAGGGCGAATACGCCGGTGCCAATCCCGAGGACAAGGACGAGTACCTTGCTGCCAATGTCTTCTGGGTCCCGAAAGAGGCACGTTGGTCCTTCCTTCAGGCTAATGCCAAGCTCCCGACCATCGGCAAGCTCGTCGACGACGCCATGGTCGCCCTCGAACGGGACAATCCCCGCCTCAAGGGCTCCCTAAACAAGAACTACGGTCGCGCCGACCTCGACAAGAACCGCCTTGGCGAGCTCATCGACCTCATCGGCTCCATCCAGCTTGCCGATGCCGCCAGCCGATCCAAAGACCTCCTCGGACGCGTCTTTGAGTACTTCCTCACCCAGTTTGCGAGTGCCGAGGGCAAGAACGGCGGCCAATTCTACACCCCCTCCTGCGTTGTCCGCCTCCTCGTCGAGATGGTCGCCCCGTACAAGGGACGCATCTACGACCCCGCCTGCGGTTCCGGCGGCATGTTCGTCCAGAGTGAGAAATTCGTGGAATCCCACGGCGGCAAGCTCGGCGACATCAGCGTCTACGGTCAGGAGAGCAATCCCACCACCCGCCGCCTCGCCATCATGAACCTCGCCCTCCGGGGCATCGAGGCAGACTTCGGATCCGAGAATGCCGACACGTTCCGCCGACCACTTCACCCCGACCTCCGGGCTGACTTCGTCCTGGCCAATCCTCCCTTCAACGACTCCGACTGGTTCCGCAAAGACGACGACGTCCGCTGGCAGTACGGTGTTCCGCCGAAGGGGAATGCGAACTTCGCCTGGGTTCAGCACTTCATCCACCACCTTGCGCCCCCATCCGCCGGATCCTCCGGGGGCATGGCCGGCTTCGTCCTCGCGAATGGCTCCATGTCCTCGAACCAATCCGGTGAGGGAGAGATCAGGAAAGCCCTCATCGAGGCCGATCTCGTCGACTGCATGGTCGCTCTTCCCGGACAGCTTTTTTACAGCACCCAGATCCCTGTCTGCCTCTGGTTCCTCACGAGAAGCAAGAACGACGGAAAGCGCCGCGACCGCCGTAAGGAAACCCTCTTCATCGACGCCCGGAAGATGGGCACCCTCATCGACCGCGTCCACCGTGAGCTTACCGAAGAGGACCTCGCGAAGATTGTTTCAACATATCATTCCTGGAGAGGTGATGATCTCCCGCAGAGACGCGGAGAACGCGGAGAAGGAACAATAAAAACACAAAATCTCAGCGCCTCTGCGCCTCCGCGCGAGTATTCGGATATTCCCGGCTTCTGCAAATCCGCCACCACTACCGAGATCGCTGCCCATGGCCATGTCCTCACACCCGGACGCTACGTCGGGGCTGAGGAAGTCGAGGATGACGGCGAACCCTTCGAGGAGAAGATGCCCCGACTCATCGCCGAGCTGAATTCTCAGTTCGCCGAGTCAGCCCGGCTTGAGCAGTCTATCAAAGCAAACCTGAAGGGACTGGGTTATGGCGGTTAGTCTCGACGAGATTCCATTGGCTGAAGATTTGCCAGCCATTCCAGAAGGCTGGCGCTACGAATTGCTTGGCGATCTCGTTGAAGAACGCGGAGTCTGCTACGGCATTGTTCAGCCGGGAAGTGAGACTAGTGAAGGAGTTCCCATCGTCCGCGTGAATAACATCCGCACTGGCCGCATAGACACCTCCGATGTGATGCGGGTGCAAGCTGGAATTGAATCGAAATTCCAACGCTCACGGCTTCGGGGCGGTGAAGTACTTATTACGCTTGTTGGGACACTTGGAGAAGTCGCTATTGTGCCTGACGAGCTTCGTAGCTGGAATGTTGCTCGTGCCGTCGGCGTGATTCCAGTTCGCAAAGACCCCGGCAGCCTTTGGATCTACATCTGCCTTCGCTCAGCGTTCATCCAGCACTGCATTCGCACTTGGGCTACAACTACAGTTCAAGCCACCTTCAACCTACGCGACCTCGCGAAGCTACCAATTCCGATACCTCCGAAGGAAACGAGGGAAACCATTGCCGAGGTGCTGGGGGCATTGGATGACAAGATCGAGTTGAACCGGCGGATGAATGCCACCCTCGAGGCCACGGCCCGAGCCCTCTTTCAGAGCTGGTTCGTCGACTTCGACCCCGTTCGTGCCAAGCTCGATGGCCGCACCCCCTCTGGCATGGATGCAGCCACCGCCGCCCTCTTCCCCGACTCCTTCGAGGAATCAGAGCTGGGACACATACCAAAGGGGTGGAGCGTGAAGCCCGTGGGAGATGTCATAGACTGTGTTGGAGGAGGCACCCCTAGCACCAGCGAACCGAAGTATTGGGAAGGTGGCACTCATCACTGGACGACACCGAAGGATTTTTCCTCTCTCCAAGCTCCGATTCTCCTCAATACAGACCGCAAGCTGACGGATGCAGGGATAGCGAAAATTTCATCAGGTCTTCTCCCTGCAGGGACGCTTCTAATGTCATCGCGTGCTCCTGTGGGTTATCTCGCTATCAGTGCTATCCCGGTTGCTATCAATCAGGGATTCATCGCTATGAAGTGCAACGAGAGCGCTTCAAACTACTTCATGTTGAATTGGTGCCAGCAAAACATGGCCGAAATCGAAGGACGCGCCACGGGTACTACCTTCGCGGAAATCAGCAAACAAAACTTCCGTCCCATACCTATGGTTCTGCCATCCAGTGATGTCATGGCTGCGTTCTCTTCTCAAGTCGCTCCGCACTACGCTCAAATCACCGCCAACCTCCACCAATCCCGCACCCTCGCTTCCCTCCGAGACACCCTCCTGCCAAAACTCCTGAGCGGCGAAGTTTGCATTATTACCTGAGAATGGCACACGAAATACAACTTCACGGTGCCCGCCAGATTCTGGAGGAATGGGAATCTAGTCATCTTGAGGAAATCATCGAGACGATCGAAAGGGGTCTTCGTGAGGAGTCCGATACCGTGATTGATGGTGCAAAGTGTCTTATTGAAGTTGTCTGCAAAACAATCCTCAAAGAACGAGGAAAGGAACTAGGAGCCAGTGAATCCCCTAGCACACTGATTCGCAAGACGACTCAAGCCCTTGACCTCGACGATGACAAAGGAGGTGAGTACCTCCAGCAAATGGTCCGGGGGATGATCAATGCAACCGGAGGTTTAGAGGAGATGCGTAATGCGTTCGGCCCGTTGGCACATGGTCGTGATGCCCACCATAGCAAGTTGGGTGACTGGCACCGACTCATGGCAGTCAGAACTGCGGAGACGATCGCCGTACTCCTATTCGAGGCGCATAGTGCCCGCAGTACTAATCTCCGATACACAAGAGCACCTTTTGACGAGAATGATCTCGAAAACCACAACATCGATCGTGATGCAGATATTCAGATCGATTCTGATAGCTACGAAATCGTTATCAACGAGGCATATCGCTACCGCCCCAGCCAGATTCTCTATGAGCTAGATCGTGAAGGGTACATGAACGAGCGATCTAAAGCAGTCAATCTCCCTGAGGAGGATTCAGAATAACTTTTTAGCAAAGTTTTTATGCAAATCATCAGCATAAAGAAATAACGCGCCATGAAGGATGATGAGCTCCTCTTTGAGTCGCTAAAGGAAGCGAGAGATTGGTATTTCGTGGAATATGCGCCTCCTATTGAAGGAAACCCTTTCGCAATCGTTCAACTGACAATTCTGAGTGATAAAGATTCTGACGACCACGCCCGGATTGCCTCGAACATGGAGAAGGAACTGCTCCGTTGGATTCAGAGATATGCAGTGCCGGTGATGGTCTCCACATTCAATGCCGTCGGTGATCTGATTTGTTTGGAGCCAGAAAAACCCTCAAGCCATCTGATGGGGCGGACGATTGATCTCGGTGAAGTTGAAACTGTCTGGGGTGCTTTTGAGAGCTCAACGCTTTCAGTTCTTTCTCCCAAGGAACTTCGGACGATTTATCACGATATTCCATTCCGGACGGCTGAACAGATTCGGTTTGAGGCGAGTAAAGACCTTGCGCTTACGAAACGCTCGATTCGTCTCTCGCTCGCCATGTTGATCCTCTGGCTGGTGGTGATCCCGGTATCGATTGAATTGCTCGGGACAGCAAGTCCTCTCATTGGCCGCCTTGTTCTGATCTACTCGCTGTGGAAGGCGTTTGTTCAGCTCATGAAACTGCTCGGCAAGTGGCCTCAAACGCAGAGAGTAAAAGAAAAAGCTGTCGATGATCTGGCGAAGAATCATCACCACTACCACTGCAAAAAGAACCCAGAGGGATTTATAAGACTGAAGATCGAGAACTTTGAGCGCGAAGAACGTGAAAGGACTCTGAAGGAAGCTGAAGAACTCAAAGCTACTTAAACCTAGCCTCCCCATGAGTGACGAGCCCCCTCATAAAGAACTAACTCGCGAGGAACTCTATGAGAAGGTCTGGTCGACACCGGGGACGAAGCTGGCTGAGGAGCTGGGGATCTCGGATGTAGCGATCACGAAGCGCTGCAAGAAGCTGAATGTTCCCCGTCCCTCCCGCGGCTACTGGGCAAAGCTGGCGGCGGGGAAGAAGCCCCGGAAGCTTCCGCTCCCCCCCACTCAGGATGAAGTTTTCCTCAAGTCGGCGGAGCAATCGGTCGGTGCAGAGCTGCCCCTGCCGGGAGTCTCGGAATCTCTCCATGAGCTTGCGGCCGCGCTGATCGCTAAGATCAAGAAGGCGCATGTCGATTCTGACAAGCGAGCCAGCTTTTACGGTGATCGCACGCTACCTGAGGTCAAGGTGACGAAGGCTCAGGCGGAGCGGGCGGCACAGGCATTCCATGTGATTCTTCAGAAGGTGGAGCCGCTGGGGATTACGTTTCGGAAGGCGCAGAGTTCCTATGGCCCCGCCTATTTCCAGAAAAGCCATGACCGGCTGTATCTCAAGATCGAGGAGGAGATGGTCGAGAAGGCTCCCTCGGCGAGGCGGGGTCGGTATTCCGGATATGGCTATGGACTGAGGGAGGAGAAGGTTCCCTCGGGGCGGCTGATCTTTTCACTGAAGACGGATCGCTACGGCTCGCGTGATGAGAAGGA
>CAIZIQ010000331.1 GCA_903933015.1 uncultured Spartobacteria bacterium
GAGATAAGCACCCCGAGATCCTCGGGAGTTCCGTAGAGTGAATGAAGCATGGAGGAGAAAAGTTTTTCGCGCACGCCGATGCCTGCGAGGCTGATCGGCAGCGCGCTGATCGTATTGACCACCGGAATCACCGAGGTCATGGCAGCGGGGCCTGGGTTTCCAGGGAAAGCCGTGGCGGCGAAGATCGCCCCCCCGAAGATGAAGAGATTCAGAGGCAGGGAGATCAGGACCGCTGAAGCCACCGCCTTCCAATCACGGGCATAGACAGCGAATGCTCGCGCCGTATCGAGAATCGCGGCATGACCCGGCATCCGGGACGGAATGCGGGCAGCAAGATGGAATCTGTCGACGATGAGTCCGATCACCACGAGCGTGAGAGTCGCGGCGAAGATCACGCAAACGGCCAATGTGAATGCCCTCACCATGGGTAGGGCGGTCAATTCGTGGAAAAAGCAGAGAAAGACGGCGGTGGAGACGATGATCAGTGCAAACATCCCAGCAATCCTGTCGACGACGACACTCAGGAAGACACCGCTCTTGGACTTTGGGGCCTCGCGCACGGCGTAGAAAACCTTGACGAGATCACCACCCGTGCCTCCCGGCAGAAAGAGGTTATAAAACATGCCGATCATGACTAGTTGCCAGACACGGAACCAGGAAAGGGAGATGCCCTGCACGCGCATCAGCAACTGCCAACGGAAGGCACCGCAGACCAAAACGAGGCCAAAACAGGCAAAGGCGGGTACCAACCAGAGGGGATCAGCCTTGCCAAGGGCATGGAGCATCTGGGCGCGTTTGGCCGGATCGTGAAAAATCCACCAAAGCAGAAGAAGTGTGACCGCGGCCTGAACGAGCGTGATGAGGATCTTTTTCAGATTCATATGGGGAAATGTGTCTTCCACTGCTCCACAGCGGCGATGATCGCCTCGGGTTTGGCGCGGGGTGAAAGTTCGAGGGTGTAAGCGGTCGATGATGGCAGAAGAGGGACCAGACGGTCGAAAGGAATCTCTCCCTCGAAAGGCACCAGATGATCCTTGTCGGGCCACTTCGCGTCCTGAAGATGAGCTCCGACGGCATAGGGAGCGATATCCCGGAGCCACTGGGCATGATCGAGAAGTCCGAGGTTTTCCCTCATCTGGGCATGTCCAAAATCATGCCAATATCGCAGGTGAGGAGAGTCAAAGTGACGAAGGAGGGAGAGCAGTTCCCTTTCGGTAGGAATCGCCTCAAAGTCGCTTCTGTTCTCGATCACCAGGATGAGACCAAGCGCGGAGGCCTCGGGAATCAAGGTTTCCAAGGTTTTCCGGACACGATCAAGGTGAATGGAGGCCTCTTTTTCACGACTCTGTACAGCAGCCAACTTACCACGGTTGTATTCCTTGTCAGCAACGCCTGAAGCCATCAGTCCTTTCATCAGGCTGCGGGTCATCCCTTTCAGCGAGCTGATCCTCCCGAGATGCAGAACCACGAAGCGGGCCCCGAATTCATGTGCTGTCGCCATCGTCTGGCGGGTCAGGCGGATTGCCCGTTCACGCTCCTCGGGACGCTGGGAGGTGAACTCATAACAGTCTGGATTGTCATTCAGGATCTCGACCGGCATCGGGCAGAAATTATGCACGCTGTTGACTGCAAAGCCCCCGGACGCATAAGCCTCCCTAATTCCTTGAAGATGTGAAATCGAGAGGCCGTGGCCGAGTTCGAGATTGTCGAATCCCAGGGAAAGGATTTCGTGAATAATCGAGGCCCCTTCGCTGTGGCGCGAGGCATTCCAGTTGGTGGAAAAGAAGAGCATGGCAATTCCGGATCGAGGCTAATGCCTACGATGCGCTCAGAACTTCATCGGCGGCTTTCAGTCCGCTGGCAAGCGCCGAGTCAATACTGGCATACGATACCTGGTCACCGGCAAGCCAGAGATTGCGCCCCTGACGAGGCTGAAGCTGCAGCTTTTGAAAACCTGGAACCTGCGAGGGAAGGGCATGACGGATACGAACCTCCTTCAGAAACTCCCAATCTGAAAAACCCGGAAAGACTTCGCAGATTTCAGCTTTGGCTGCCGCGACAATATCTGCTTCAGGGGAATTCAAAATGGTCGCGGAAAGCAATCTCTTTCCCTGCGGCGCATACTCGGGAGCAGTGTTACTCAGATCAACAAAATGCCTGACGATCCTCTCCCTGCCCGAGGGAAGCACGAGGAGAGCTCCCTCATAGAGGGGGTGATCACCGGAAAAGTAGAGCGTGGTGACCTGACTCCACGTCCGTTCGTTCTTCGGGGACAATCCCAGAAGCCGACGCGTGGAGGACTCGTCTGTAGCCAGCACAATGCGGTCACAATCCAGCCTCTCCCCCGCCTCGAGTTCAACAACGGAAGTTCCTCTGTCGGAATGTTCCAAGCCAACCACTTTGCACCCGTAGCGCTGACGTGCCAAGGGAAGTCGGGCTGCAAGTTGTTTCGGAATTTCCCCCATTCCTCCGGCAGGGAGCAAAGCACGCC
>CAIZIQ010000332.1 GCA_903933015.1 uncultured Spartobacteria bacterium
GACACCACGTTCCCAGTTTCCAAAGATTCCATTGCGCCAGATGCACCAACTGCGACACCGACGCCATCGCCGACAGCCACTCCGACGCCATCACCCAACCCCGTTCCCGCCGCCAGTTTCACGCCATCGCCATCTGTGACCCCGACGGCACGGGTACAGTCACAAGCGGTATCCGCAGTTTCCAGTGCCACCAACTCACCCACGGCCAATCAGGTCAACAAGGCCCTGGGCATTCCCCTATTTGGCGAGGGGAGTCTCTGGGAGGAGAATGACGCGATGGTTGCCAGCAGGATCCAGTGGCCCCAGGAATCAAAGACAGTGTACGAGACAGGATATCGTCGTTATCCCTACACGTTCAACTCCGAGACTAGGATTCTCGGCGCACGGTCACTCTCCCTCTTTCTCCAAGGAATCAATAACAAGGTCTCCCGAGTTGCGATCCTCTTTGCAAACAAAGGAGACGTTGCCTTCTACAGTTCCGCCCGCGAAGCACAACAGCAAGCGGAGCATCCGGAGCAAGCACTCAACGTGACTGATAACATGCTTGCGGCCTGCCATCAGGCAATGAGGCTAGACAAAGGGAAAATCGATGCGGCCTTGACCTCTCTGTTCGGCGAGTCGCAACCGGTACGCGTCGGAAAATTCGCCATGACCACAGAGGCAGGCCAGCGTTGGGATTGGCGGGGGAGCAGTTTTCTACTTTTTGCGCCGCTCAACGAGTATGTGGCGCTCAGGATCGTCCCGACGAAGACCCTTGATGATCCTGCGGCAGAGACGAAGTCCTTCGCCGATGCCAAGACAAGCCTCCCCAAGCGCGTGGAGCACCGTGATAACGGGGATGTGATCATCACGGATCTTCCGATGGTTGATCAGGGCCGGAAGGGGTACTGTGTGCCGGCCACCTTTGAACGTGTCCTGCGCTATTACGGACTTTCCGAGGACATGAATATCCTGGCCATGGCCGGACAGACATCTGCCGGGGGAGTATCGGGGACAAGCATCTCCAAGATCGAATCCTCCACTTACAGCATGCTCCGTGATGCGGGGGCGAATATCACAGAGAAGTCATTCAACGGAAATATTTCCGATATCAAATCCTCCATCGACGGCGGGAAGCCGGTTCTCTTCCCACTCTACAGCACTCCGGAATTCAATCGTCGGGTGGACCAGCGGATGAGGCACCGTATCGCCGTGACAGACTGGAAGGATTGGGAGGAAAAATTCCTTCCTGACTTGAAAAAATCAGCCCCCCTCAAGCCTGACCCCTCATACAGCCACATCTGTCTGATCATCGGCTACAACCCGAGGACCAGGGAAATCGCCATCTCGGATTCCTGGGGACCAACCTCGACGGAGCGGTGGATGACCGAGGAGGAGGCTCGTCAGGTCAAGCAGGGCGGCATCTCGATCATCGAGTAGTACCTCCATCCATCGACACTGGCGAAGGGTCAGCGCTTTGCTGACTGTATCTGATCGAGTGCGGCGACGCCTCCCCAGCGAAACGCTCCTGCGATAGCCCGGGTGATGAACTTCTTTGCCTCGCCGACAGCCTTGGGTAACGGGAGCCCTTTCGCCAGTCCGGCTGCGATCGCCGACGAATAGGTGCACCCGGTACCGTGGGTTTCCACTCCACGGATGAATGGAGCGTCGTAGCTGTGTTCCTCCCAATCAGGGGAGAGCAGGATATCGGTGGCCGTCCGACCCTTCAGGTGTCCTCCTTTGAGCAGGACGGAGGATCCTGTCCCGGCAGTCAGGCGTTTTCCTGCGGCACGCATTTCGGGCAGGGAGGAGGGCTTGAGCCCGGTCAGGATGCCTAGTTCATCCAAGTTCGGGGTGATGAGTGTGGCTAACGGGAAAAGATGCTTCTCATAGGCCGCGATGGCACCGTTCTTGAGGAGTGGAGCCCCGCTGGAGGCAACCATCACCGGATCGATCACAAGCGGAGGGCATTCCCTGAGTTGCCCCAGAATTTCGGAAACCACTCGGATGATCGGCGGCGAAAAAAGCATTCCTGTCTTGATGGCGGCAATGGGGTAGGCAC
>CAIZIQ010000333.1 GCA_903933015.1 uncultured Spartobacteria bacterium
ACCTCACCGGCCGGAGGACGATCACCCTCCGCGATATGCAAGCACTCAACCGCCTGGGCTTCACTTTCAACAGGGTGGCAGCACCCAGCGCCTTCCCCACCCTGATACCAGCATGACAACACCAACCGATACCAGGTTTGCCATCGGAACGATGCAAGCAAAGCTCACCGGCGCGACCATCACTAAGGTCATCCAGTCCGAGCCGGACGCCAACGGGAACATTCACTACGGCTTCGAGGCCATCCAGAACGACAAGGTGATCCGCGCCTGGGTACTGGCTGCCCCTGAAGGCAATAGCCCTGGATTTCTCGATGTCTGCATCTAACCCACAACCCTTGCCAATAAATCAGAATGACCCCTACAGCTTCGTTAAACTCTCCAGCAATACCAGGACAGCGGAACGCTGTCGCCGAAGCGATAGCGGGGCTCACAATCAATCCAGCAACACCAAACCAATGAAATCACTTCGCACCATCCTATCCCCTAAGATGCCGTCACCTTCTGGCAACATTGCCACCAGCACCGCCGACATCTCCCCTACCCGATCCAGGACAAAAGCCCTGGACGCGATCCTTACCAGGGAAGAGATTGACGCGATGTTCCTGGCTGCCAAGAACGTCAAGGACAAGGCGATCCTTTGCCTGGGGCTTATCGGCTTACGCGCCTCCGAGATCGCCGGCATCGAACGCGACTGGGTAGACCTATCGAGCCGGACGATCAAGATACCGGCAGCGGTCGCCAAGCGTGACAAGCAGCGCATCGTACCTTTCGGGGAGATCGCTTATGTGGCTGATACCCTTCGGGGTTTCTTCGTGTACGACTCCGGCAGCATCGGGCTATCCCGCATCCAGGTATTCAACCGAGTAAAGGGAATGGCAAGGAGAGCCGGCATCACGCACCCTGTCACACCCCACGGCCTTCGAGCTACCGGCGCAACGCTTTTTGCCTCTGCCGGATGGTCGATTACCGGCCTACAGAATCATTTTGGGTGGAGTACGCTCAAGACAGCAGAGCACTATATCCGATCTTCCGGCGCGGTCGCCATCGAGGACATGAAACGCTTCGGGGGTAAGGTGCTATGAAAAAACATTGGACAGAAGAATCACTTGCAGAGGCGGTTAAAAAATACCCTGAACTTGATTTTGAAATTTCATTGGATTGTTTGCGAGGTAAGCTATCCGTCAGAGCGCACAACATATTAAGCACGGAGGGCATCTTCACCAAGGAAGGATTTATCGAAGCCTTCAGGCAGGGGCGGGTAATGCGCTCTTGGGCAACAAGATCAAATCCGGCGACCTTTTTCAACGGCATGGGCAAAAAAACATTTCTGGAAATTTGTGCCTGGGCAGAGTTTGACTGGTATCCAGAGATGCTCATCAATCAAGGTAAGGTGCTATGATCACCCTGGAACAATTCGAGCATGACCTGGCAATCGCTTTTATTTCCTTCATTGACAGCGTTTCGCTGTCGCGGTAGGGATTACGGCCATGTCCCAATCAGTCGATGTAGTTATTGCGTCCTTTGGAGAAGACCTCCGTTGGATTTCATGGCTTCCAATTTCCTGGGTGCCTCATGTCTATTGCACAAAAGAGGCAAGAACCGATCTGCCTGAAGGAACAACCATGCTTCCCAACCTGGCACGGGAGGCCGGCCAATACGTCGAGCATATCGTCCGCAACTATGACACTTTGGCGGATGTAACGCTGTTCCTTCAGGGGATGCCATTTGATCACTGCCCGAAGTCGGTTGCTGAATTGTTCATGACCGGCGATATGCCGCATCCCATTTGTTACATCGGGGCTCACGTTCCGACTCCTTCATGGACGCACGGTAAACCTTTTTTCAAAGATTGCCTGGCCATGCTTCAGAAAGCTTATCAGGGGGAAGAGATTGGAGACGTGATTCCTTTTTCCGTGGGGGCGCAATTCTATGTGAAGCGCGAGGTAATCCAAGCGCAGCCCTTGAATTTTTACACCCGATTGCTTGATGCAATTTATTCCACTCCAGGGGCAGCCCATCTCATCGAGGGAAACTGGGGAGCAGTCTTCCCGTGGAGGCAATTTATCAAATAACATTTATGAGTACACGTTTTCATATCCAAGCCAATCCCTCCCCTGAGGGAGGAGTAGCAGTTTTCCTTTATGACCAAGAAACCAAAGGAGCTCCTTTGAGGGTTGCCAAACCAATTACTTTCTTCAAGGAAGAGCATGAGCCAGGAGTGGTAATAGACAAAGCGGCGCACATTACTAATGACGACGCCCAAGTTCTTTTTGAGGAGTTATGGGATGCAGGATTCCGTCCAAAAAATGTCCACGTCGAAATGACGACGGCGGTCGAGCGGGCCAAGAATGATCACATTTCTGATCTTCGGGAACTCCTGCATAAATGTCTTCCGCAGCGCTAGAGCAGTTAGTCAGGTTGAACCCTGGCATCTGGTTTGAGACTTACGGACGTGTCCGTGATGTCAAAGGCAAGAACGTCGTGCCAGTGATGAACGTGTTGCAGCGCCGGTTTAATGCCCTGTATGTCAACCGGCTTTTAGACATGAAGCCCCTGAGGTCGATTATCCTAAAGCCTCGAAAGAGGGGATGCTCAACCATTGTCGGCGCGTGCCATTACCATCAGATGATGAATTTTCAGCATGAGGGAGTGATCATCGGGGATAAGCTGGAAACCAGCGACATCGTGTACCGCATGATGCAGAATTTCGCTGAGACGGATGGATTTAAGGGAAAATGGGGAAGCGGTTCCTCATCGACCACCGAAAAGATGACCTGGGAGCATGGAAGTCGCCTTGCTCAAGCAACTGCCAGGGGTAAAGCGACGATCCGAGGCATGACGCCGCAATTCATCCATGGAACGGAGGTGGCTCACTGGGAAAGTCCTGAAGAGGCAATGGATGCCTCGATGAATGCAATCCCTGATGTCGGTTTCAATGTCGTGGCCTGGGAATCAACTCCGTTTGGGGCCGGTGAACCTTTTTCTAATACTTGGGGAGGAGCCAGGTGGCCCACGGCGGAGGAATGTCCCGATGGCCGGCTTTACTGGAAACAATGGGAAGCCGTTTGTCCTGATCAGCCCCATGATGAATCGGGATTATCGGACAAGTATTTCGTGCGCGTATTCGCTGCCTGGTATGAATTTGAAGATAGTCA
>CAIZIQ010000334.1 GCA_903933015.1 uncultured Spartobacteria bacterium
ACTTGTAGCTGCCTTGGGCACTGATGAACCCTCTTGATTCTTCACATGTGAGATCGAAAGATCTGAATTTAAATAATTCCTCCTAAAATCTTTAAAAGGAATTGGTGGTGAGATTCGTGACTCCGTACACAGTGGTCGCATAGGGAACTGCATTCGAATACGTCGAGAACGACTCCATACTGGAAGAAATTAGAATACCCTGTACCACGATTGACGAGTTCTGGGTCTGCATTGAGGGAAGTCCATTCGTACCAAATGCGAGCTGAGTCGAGGTAATCTGACCATTCCCGGAAAACGTCTGATTAGGATACGAATTATTCAGAGGACCTTGATAATACCCGACAATTTGCATGGCATCGTTATATTTAGTAGTAGCGTCTTGCTGCAGATTAATGTAATTAGTTGTGGAAATATTCGTAATGCTGTACCCGTTAGTTATTGTCGTAGCGCCAAAAGCTGTTTGATATGAAATATTAGTAATATAATAAGGAATGTCTATTACATTGGTATATTGAATGTTATTTGTGTAATAGGTGACCGAAACCGAGTAGCTATAATTAGTCGTAGGGATAATTGTAGTATTAGTATTAGTATAAACGTAGGAAGTAATCGTTGGATTACTATTAGTTGTTACGTTAATAGTATAGGTAGTCGTTGTGTTTGTAATAATCTGGACAATGGAAACAGTTTGATTAGTCGTGTATCCATTAGTATTCCCATTGATGACAATTGGGTTTGTTGTATAATTAGTAGAATAGTTTGTAGTGTAAGTGTATGAATTTGAAACATTCGTGTTATAGTTAAAAACAGTCTGCCAATTTGTTGTATAATTTGTACCGAATCCATAATTTGTAAAATAAGAAACTACAGCATTCGAGTTCGTTGAAAGGATACCAGTCACAACGGATGAAGTGGTAATCTGATTACTTTGATCTGTCCCCCCCAGCTCAACATTAGTAGCGGGTATAATGCTTGTTATCGGAGTTACTATATTGCTTGTAAAAAGCACCGGCGTGGGGGCATTAGTGGTGGAGAGAAGAACGGTATTACTCCCACTACCTGAAAGTTCCATCCCACCGTAGAAATTACCTGCGATCTGTCCGGAGGAGGCATCCACGTTAGCATTGGCATTGGCATTGTAGTTTTGTCCCTCAAAGATAATCGTAGCAACACCACCCCCGCCGTTTGTGGAGGTGCTGTTGGATCCCACGTCCCCCCCCGGAGGAGCTGAGACGAGCATGGTACCGGAAAGATTCTGTCCTCGGATCACGGCACTAAAGGTGCCTCCATTAAAGAAGGTCCCATTCCCGTAAGGGTTACCATTTTTATTGGAAGCTCCGGCCTGAAGCTGGGAAGCGGGGAGGAAGAAAATGGCTGCCAGAAGCAGAGTCAGGGTCGCAAAGGGGAGAGATTTGCAGCGTCGCATAAGTTCAAAAGTTTCACACCACACGCACTCTGAAGTCAAATCGATTCGTTCTCCTTTTGATCCGTAATGATATCAGACGACAGGGCAGGACTTCAGGCAGGAATGGAAGATCAGATTGCCCATCGGATCTCACTGGCGGGCTGAGCTTGAGGCGCAGTCCATGGCGACTTGCCCATCAAGACTTGATTCGGACGCTCCCGAGTTATGAGTCCCTTCGATACTGTACTGCGCACATTTCTATCAGCTTTGATCCGCTCGCTCCTTCTCGGCTCACCCTTACAGGGTAACGATGCTTCCTTGGGGCTACCTGTGGTAGTCTATACCAGCCTTTCCCAAGGCTCGGTTTTCTGGTTTCCTGTTTTGCTTGCTTGGCCGTTGATTGCCTCGCCGCCTCCTGACGGCCTCGTCCTTCGGACTGCTACGCAGGCTACATCGTGCCTCCCGGCACTCGATGTTCGCATCCGTTACGGATCCCTGTGAATACTCAGAACTCTTCAGTTCCTGTCTTCCTGATTTCCAGATTAAATTATTCAACTCATGTCAACCCGTCTCTCCGACTATCAGTATAAGCTCCCCCCTGAGCTGATCGCCGATCGTCCGGCAGCACGCCGTCAGGATTCCCGGATGCTGGTGGTCAATCGGGCAGAGGGCGCTCTCGGGCATTGCAGTTTCAAGGACTTCCCTTCCTACCTGACTTCGCAGGATCTGCTGGTACTCAATGACAGCCGCGTGATCCCGGCCCGTCTGCATGATGCCACGGGCAGGATCGAGATGCTGCTGCTCGGGCAGCACGATCCCCTCCACTGGACGGCCATGGTGCGACCGGGAAAGAGGATGCGCCTCGGCGCCTCGGTGGAAGTAGCGGGGACATCAGCCACGGTGATCGGCATTGAGGAAGATGGGACACGCCTCCTGGAATTTGCATCACCACCCGATCTGGAGAGGCACGGCGAGATGCCGATCCCTCCCTATTTCCACCGTCCTGCGGATGACTCGGACAAGGAGCGCTACCAGACGGTCTATGCACAGGATCCCGGTTCGGTCGCTGCCCCCACGGCAGGCCTTCATTTCACCCCGGAAATTCTAGCAGCCCTTCCCCATGCGTTCGTCACTCTCCATGTGGGCGCAGGGACCTTTCATCCTGTGAAGACGGAGGAGCTCTCGGAGCACCGAATGCACCGCGAGCACTACACGCTGCCACAGGCAACAGCCGATCGAATCAACGCCACCAAGGAAGCCATGGGAAGAATCGTTGCGGTGGGAACGACAACGACTCGTGTTCTGGAATCGCAGCCCCTGGGCCCGCTGCAAGCAGCCAGCGGATCGACAGAAATCTTCATACGCCCTCCCTATGAGTTCCAGAGGGTGGATGCCCTCCTGACAAATTTTCATCTCCCTGGCTCCACGCTTCTGATGCTCGTGAGTGCCTTTGCGGGACGGGACCTGATAATGAAGGCCTATGAGGAGGCCATCCGGGAGAAGTACCGATTCTTCAGCTACGGCGACTGCATGCTCATATTGTGAGGCTTTTTAATCTGGAACTCAGGAAGTCAGGAAAAAAACTGTGCCGAATGATGCAGCGATGACTTCGATAGAATTATTCTACCTTTTTCTTTATCCAGTTCCTGTTTTCCTGTTTCCCAGATTCATTCCCTATCCGAATGCCACTACTGACAATTTCCGAACTGAAAAAGGCCGCACGGGAGCACTCCCCTCAGGAGGCCGAGGTTCATGCTCAGATTGAAAAGATCACCAGGAAGGATGCCGCCAACGGGAAGCCTTTCTATGAGGTGATCTTCCGCGACTCCGCGGAAAGCATGACTCTCCGGGCTTGGAGCGATACGGCTGCATTCGAGGCCTGCACTTCCATAGAGTCAGGTGTCTTTGTGTGCATTGAGGGCGTCTTCAGCCACAGCACGGCCTTTGGCCTGGATGCGAAGCGTTGGGAAATGTCACCCCTCCCCGACGAGCATGTGGATGCTCTGCTGGAGGGAAGTGCCGAGCGAAGGAAACTTCTGGAAAAGGCGTGGGTGGTGATCACCAGTGCCGTCACCGAGATCAGGGATCCCCGGATCAGGGCACTCTGCGATCAATTCGTATCGCTCCATGGAGCCCGCTTCCGCAGAGCTGCGGCCGCAAGGGGTAATCATCATGCCCGACGTGGTGGACTGCTGGAGCACACCTCCCGGATGATGGAGTCAGCACTGGCCCTCTGCGGAGTCTATCCGGAACTCAACCGCGATCTGGTAATCGCAGGGGTCCTCTTTCATGACACAGGCAAGCTCTGGGAGACCTGTCCTCCGGAACGTGGCTTCGGCATCGTCCCGGAACTGCGTGGCGAACTTCTCGGCCATCTCTCGATCGGCATCGAACTGGTCAACACCATCTGGCGAGACCTTCCCAAGGAGGGTTGGGAGTCTCTCTCCCCTGCCACGGAGGAGGTACGGCTCCATCTGCTGCACTTGGTGGCCTCGCACCATGGCCAGCTTGAATTTGGCTCTCCGGTCCTTCCAAAAACTCCGGAAGCCGCCTTACTCCACTTCATCGATAACATCGATGCACGGATGGAGATGTTCTTCTCCGCCTATCAGAACTCGGTTCCCGGCCCCCAAGGAGTCCATGAGTGGGTGAGGCCGCTGGGTGTCGCACCGATCAAGCCCTTGGAATCGAATCAGTCATCCGAAATGAGAGGAAATCAAGAATCGGCTTCCGCTAACCCAGCGGATCTTCTACTTTGAACTTGCCAAAAGAACTCCGAAAAATCATATCTACCGACCCGTGAAAAAGCTCCCCCTGACACTGCTGGCACTCCTGACATTGCTCCTCTCTGGGTCCACTTCCCTCATGGCCGATATCCAGGCCCCTCCCCAGTCCGATCAGGGTCCGACCCGTAAGCTTGGACGCGGACTGGGTAACATGCTTTATGGTTCCACGGAGATTTTTGACTCCATGTCGGATGTGAACTATGCCGACGGGAACTCGGCGGCGTTCAGTTACGGACTTGTCCGTGGCGTTGGTCGCACGCTTGCACGTTTTGGATATGGTGTCTTTGAAACGGTGACCTTCCCCTTCCCCACCAATCACGGAACCTATCTCCCCCCTTATAACAATAACATCCAGTGGCTGAACTCGGGGTACGCCGAATTCCCACCCGAGATCGGATTCGAGACCAAGTACGACTACTCCCGCCAGTACACCAGCCAGAGTTGGTAGCCGCTGCCGTAGGCAGAACGAAGCTGGAGAAGAAAAAATCTCGCGCGGAGTTGCGGAGAACTGCAGGGATCAATGTGGAACTCAGAAACTCAGGAACCGAGTGGACTGAATTTGCATGAATCTCATCGACAGTAATGCTTGTTATTCCTGCGAGTAGTTTGAACTCGCGATGTAAACCTGAATATCTCTACTTCCTATTCCCTTTCCTGAGTTCCTGAGTTCCAAATTACTTTTCTTCAGTCTGTCTTCTCCGTTGCATTCCACACCCGATAGCCGGAGACGAACTCCTTCCGGAATTCCGCGAAGGAACCATCCAGAACCGTGCTTCTGATCTTCCTCATCAGGCCAAGATAGAAGTGGAGGTTGTGCAGGGTGATGAGGCGCAGACCCAGGATCTCCTCGGCCTTGACCAGATGACGCAGATAGGCGCGTGAGAAGCTGCTGCAGGCCGGGCAGGTGCATCCCTCCTCGATCGGGAGCGGGTCACGGGTGAAGGGGGCATTCTTGAGATTCACCGTTCCCTTGGCGGTGAAGGCGGTTCCATTGCGAGCGATCCTTGTCGGGAGCACACAGTCAAACATGTCGATGCCGCGCGCCACCATCTCGACCAGCTGGGGGGGCGTGCCGAGTCCCATTGCATAGCGAGGAGCACTCTCCGGCAGAAAGGGAACGCTCGATTCCACCGCCTTCATCATCTCGGGCTCGGGCTCCCCGACACTGACCCCACCGACCGCATACCCGTCAAATCCGATTTCCACCAGGGATCGGGCGGAGCGCTCGCGCAGATCGGCATGGGAACTCCCCTGCACGATCCCGAAAAGCAGGGGACGGCCCTCCTCGGGCTGAGTCCTCCACCACTCGCGGGAACGGCGCTCCCAACGGGTGGTGAGATCCAGGCTCTTCGCAGCCTCTTCATAGGAACAGGGAA
>CAIZIQ010000335.1 GCA_903933015.1 uncultured Spartobacteria bacterium
ACAAGGGTGTCCAGTACCTCCTTGATGCCGTTGTGGATTACCTACCGAGTCCAATCGATATTCCTCCAGCCAAGGGGCAGAATCCGGACAATGGTGATGACAAGTTCGCGGTCACCGATGATAACGCTCCCTTCTGCTCGCTTGCTTTCAAGCTCTGGAGTGATCCATTCGTCGGAAAGCTCGTCTTTTTCCGGGTTTATTCTGGCAAACTGAGCAAGGGCGACACGGTTCTCAATCCCCGCACCGGCAAGCGCGAGCGTATCAGCCGACTCATCCAGATTCAGGCCGACAAGCGCGAGGATATCGACACCTGCTACTCAGGTGATATCGCCGCCATCGTCGGCATCAAGAACATCACCACTGGAGACACGCTTTGCACCGAGGATGACCCGATCGCCCTCGAGCCCCCCTCCTTCCCTGATCCGGTTATCTCCATGGCCATCGAGCCGAAGACAAAGGCGGACCAGGAAAAGATGGGCAACGCCCTCCAGCGCCTCTCCGAAGAGGATCCGACCTTCCGTGTCTTCACGAACGAAGAGACAGGCCAGACCATCATTGCTGGAATGGGCGAGCTTCACCTGGAAATCATCCGTGACCGCATGATGCGCGAGTTCAAGGTTGAGGCTAACTCCGGCAAGCCCCAGATCGCCTATAAGGAGACCATTCTTACGGCAGCAGACGGCGAGGGTAAACTCGTTAAGCAGTCCGGTGGACGCGGTCAGTACGGTCATGTCGTTATCAAGATCGCCCCGAACGAAAAGGGCAAAGGCGTTACGATCGAGAACAAGACAGTCGGCGGTTCCATTCCCAAGGATTTCATCCCCGCTGTCATCAAGGGCCTCAACGAGGCTGCCCTCAATGGTGTTGTTGGCGGTTATCCAGTCATCGATGTTCATATCGATATTGTCGACGGCTCCTACCACGACGTGGATTCCAACGAAATGGCATTCAAGATGGCTGCCATCTTCGCTCTCAAGGATGGCCTCAAGAACGCCAAACCAATTCTTCTCGAGCCGATCATGAAGGTCGAAGCTGTTACTCCCGAGGAGTATCAGGGAGACATCATGGGTGATCTCAACCGCCGTCGCGGCAAGATCATGTCGATCGAGACCAAGGCGATCGTTACCAGCGTCAACGCAGAGGTGCCCCTCTCCGAGATGTTCGGCTACGCAACCTCCATCCGCTCACTCTCCAAGGGACGTGCTTCCTACTCCATGGAGCCTTCCCACTTCGAACAGGTCCCGGCCCAGGTACTGGCCGCGGTTCTCGACCAGAAAAACTAACCCAATAAGAATATGGCCGCAGGACAACGCATCCGCATCCGACTCAAAGGCTTCGATTTCCGCCTTCTCGATATTTCGGCTCTCGAAATCGTCGAGACCGCAAAGCGCACGGGATCGAAGGTAACCGGACCCATTCCGCTTCCGACTCGCATCGAGAAGTTCACCGTCAACCGCTCCCCGCACGTTGACAAGAAGTCGATGGACCAGTTCGAGATCCGCACCCACAAGCGTCTTCTCGACATCCTCGAACCGACAGCCAAGACCGTGGACGAGCTCCGTAAGCTCAATCTCCCAGCTGGCGTCGACATTACCATTAAGATCTGACCCATTTACCCACGAACCCAACCATACCATGAGCATCGGCGTTCTCGGCAAAAAAATCGGCATGACCCGTGTCTACGACACCAAGGGTCGTATCCGCCCCGTCACAGTAATCGAGGCTGGAGGCAACCGCGTTCTTCAGGTCAAGTCCAAGGACAAGGACGGCTATGCCGCCGTCCAGGTGGGCTTCGGCGACCAGAAAGAGCATCGTATTACGAAGGCCCAGAAGGGACACTTCGCAAAGACCGGATCCTCACCCAAGCGTTTTATCCGTGAATTCCGACTCAAGGACGGCGAGACTGCTCCCGAGGCTGGCGATTGGTCAGTGACCAACTTCCAAGACGGACAGTTCATCGATGTGATTAGCACATCCAAGGGTAAGGGCTTCCAGGGTGTTGTCAGACGCTTTAAGTTCGCCGGACAGCCCGAGACGCACGGTTCCATGATGCATCGCCGTAATGGTGCGATCGGAAACCGCCTTACTCCTGGCCGTGTCTGGAAGAACATGGGTATGCCAGGTCACATGGGTGACGAGCGCATCACAACCCAGAACCTCGAGATCGTGCAGGTCCGCGAGGCTGATGGTGTCATCCTCGTAAGCGGAGCTGTCCCGGGTGCGAAGGGTACCTACGTGGTGCTCCGCCCCTCCAAGAAGAAATCAGCCAAAGCCTCCAAGTAATCCATGAGCGCCACCATTCTCACAGCTGACGCGGCCAAAAAGGCCAAGATCGATATCATCGCCGACGGCAAGGGCACCCAGGCTGTCCATGACGTGGTCGTTGCCATGCGCGCCAACCGCCGTAGCGGAACCGCCTCCGTCAAGACCAAGGCCACCGTGAATCTCTCCGGGAAAAAGCCTTGGAAGCAGAAAGGCACCGGTCGTGCCCGTGCAGGATACGCAAGTTCCCCGGTTTGGTCCGGAGGTGGCGTTGTCCACGGACCGCATCCCCGCAGCTACGCCAAGAAGACCCCGAAGGCCGTCAAGCGCCTCGCCTTCCGCAAGGCTCTCAGCGCCCGCATCCTTGCCGGTGATGTCCTTGTGGTTGATTCCTTTGAGATCAAGGAGCCTAAGACCAGTCAGTTTGTTTCTCTCATTAAGGGATTTCATGGTGGAGTTCGACGCACTCTTGTCATCTCCGCCTCCTTCAGCGAGTCCACCCTCCTTGCCGGACGCAATGTCGCCAATGACTTGCTCATGACGGCTTCCGAGGTGAACACCGAAAACCTTCTCGCATTCGACAAGATCATCATTACCAAGGAAGCCCTTGAGGCCCTTGGCAACCGCCTCCAAGGCTAATTGCCATGAAAGAAGCCCATGACATCATCAAGAGCGTCCTCGTGACGGAGAAGGCCAGCCTTCTTTCCGAAAAGCTCAACAAGTACGTCTTTCGCGTTTCAACGACCGCGAACAAGATTGAGATCAAGCACGCAATCGAGACCCTCTTCAAGAAGAAGGTTCGCTCGGTGAATACCTTGCAGGTCGAGGGAAAGAAGAAGCGCGAGCGTCGTGCTGACTTCGGCCGTCGCCCTCATTGGAAGAAAGCCATCGTGACACTCGCGGAAGGCGAGAAGATCGATATCGCCTAATTTCCCAAGACGCCAAATCCAACGATTCCACGACCATGGCACTCAAAACTTTCCGCCCACTCACACCGAGCCAGAGATTCAAGGCGCTCCCTTCCTTTGAGGAGATTACCAAGAGCAAGCCCGAGAAGTCTCTTGTCGAGAGCAAGAAGCGAACCGGCGGCCGCAACAACATGGGCCGCAAGACCTCCCGTCATCGCGGCGGCGGGCACAAGAAGAATTATCGCATTATTGATTTCAAGCGCAGTCGCCGCGATGCGATAGCTGATGTCATCGCCATTGAGTATGACCCGAATCGCAGCGCACGCCTTGCACTCATCCAGTATCCGGATGGTGAGAAGGCCTACATCCTCGCGGCAGCAGGTCTGACCGTGGGTACAAAGGTTGCCGCAGGCGAGAATGCAGAGCCCAATGTGGGCAATGCGCTACCTCTTAAGTCGATCCCGCTTGGACTCGCCCTTCATAATGTTGAACTGACCCCCGGCAAGGGAGGACAGATCGTTCGCAGCGCGGGTTCCCAGGCGATTCTGAGCAACCGCGAGGGTGGATATGCTCTTATCAAGATGGCCTCCGGTGAACTTCGCAAGGTCAATGAAGAGTGCTATGCCACGATCGGTCAGGTCGGAAACATCGAGCACATGAACGTTTCCAGTGGCAAGGCCGGCCGCTCCCGTTGGCTCGGCATCCGCCCTCAGACCCGCGGTATGGCGATGAACCCGGTCGACCACCCGATGGGTGGTGGACAGGGAAAGAGCAAGGGTGGTGGCGGGCGCCATCATCCGATGAGCCCCTGGGGTCAGCTCTCCAAGGGATTCAAGACCCGCCGCAAACACAAACAGAGCGACACGTTTATCGTTCAGCGCCGCAAAAAGAAATAACATACCATGGCACGCTCACTCAAAAAAGGCCCATTCGTGGAGTGGAAGCTCCTCGAGAAGATCGACAAGCTCAACGAGAGCAATACAAAAAAGCCCATCAAGACCTGGTCACGTCGTTCGACCGTCACTCCTGACTTCGTTGGCCATACCTTCAACGTTCACAACGGACGGTCGTTCATACCCGTCTTTGTTACGGAGAATATGGTTGGTCATAAACTCGGCGAGTTTGCGCCGACCCGTATTTTCAAGAAGCACGGCTCCCACACCGCCAAGGTTACCAAGTAAATTCTCAGTTAGAGAGACGCCACTCATGTCCAATCATCGCCATCTTTCAGCTGCGACTGCCGCCGCCCTTCTTGGGTTGCCGGTTGCGGCTGCGCTTGCCCAGCAGGCGGGTAGCGGCGTTGCTGCGGGTGAGGGAACATCTTCCGTTCTGCGCGAAAGGCTTCTTATTTCCGAGGCTTCCATTAAGGCGCTCACCGAAAGCCTTGCCATCGCAAACGGCGAGGCTGAGCTTTTTAAGCGTAAGTCCGAAGATTTGAATGAGCGTGTGGAAGCTCTCGGAATTGCACCTGCCGGCAAGGAGACAGAGATTGTTCGTGACCGCCTTCTCGCTGCCGTCCGAGACCTGCGTCTTCTTCAGAAGGAAAATGACACGGTTCGCGACCACCTTGTTGCACTCAGCGAATCTGTTATGGAGATGCTCAAGACCACCGAAGGAATCGATGCCAAGTCGCGCTCCAAGGTGGAGGCAGAACTTCGCTCCGCGGCAGCCGCTTTGCACAAGTCCGATACCGCCGCGGTGAACTCCACCGGACTTACCAGTGGCACGGTCGTTGATTATAAGCCCAATCTTTCCCTCGTTGTCGCCAACCTTGGTTCCCGTCAGGGAGTGAAGACCGGCATGCCTTTCCAGGTATGGCGCGGTGACCGCGAGATTGCTTCCGTTCGTGTCGTCGATGTCCGCGACGCCATCAGCGGAGCCATTGTTCAGTCCACTGCCACACCTTCCATGAATGTGCAAGCAGGCGACACACTCCGAATCGACACCACACGCTAATTCTACCCATGCAAGTCATCGCCACCCACCGCTACGCGCGCATCTCCGCCTTTAAGGCCCGTGAGGTTACCCGTGAGATCCAGGGCCTTCCTGCCGTTGATGCCCTCCAGCAGCTTGCCTTCATTCCCAAGAAGGCCGCTCCCCTGATTGCCAAGACCCTCAAGAGCGCGATTGCCAATGCCGAGCATAACAATAACGTCCGCCCCGAGCTCCTTGTGATCAAGGAGGCTGTCATCGGTGAGGCGCCGACCATCAAGCGCGTCCGACCCAAGGCACGCGGCAGCGCGGGTCCCGTCCGCAAGCGCAACAGCCACATCCGTATCGTCCTTACCGACGAGGTGCCGATCATTCGTCGCTCCGACAAGCCCAAGTCCTCCGGGAAGGGCAAGGCCAAGTCAAAGAAGCCCGAGGTTGCCGCTCCGGTAACCGAGGCACCTGCTGAACAATCCGCCTAAAACAAGCCGATCACCATCTAACGAACACCTACTATGGGACAAAAAGTCAACCCCATCGGCTTCCGCCTTCCTATCACTCGCGACTGGACCTCACGCTGGTACGCCAACGAGAAGGAATTCGCCGATTTCCTTTACGCCGATCAGCAGATCCGTACTTGGCTCAAGAAGAAGCTCAAGACTGCTGCGGTTTCCCGCATCGTCATCGAGCGTGCCTGGAACAGTGTCCGTGTCACCATTTTCACGGCCCGTCCAGGAATTGTAATCGGACGCAAGGGCTCCGAGATCGAGACGATGACCAAGAAGGTCTCCGACCTCGCCGGAGGCAAGCAGGCCAAGATCGATATCATTGAAATTAAGCAACCGGAGATCGATGCCCAGCTCGTTGCCGAGAGCGTTGCTGGACAACTCGAGCGCCGTATCGGATTCCGACGCGCCATGAAGAAGGCAATGCAGATCGCCATGGACATGGGTGCCGATGGTATCAAGATCCGTGCCAGCGGCCGTCTCGGCGGCGCAGAAATTGCCCGTACCGAAGTCGTTCGCGCTGGCACAATTCCTCTTCACACCCTTCGCAAAACAATTGATTACGGCTTTACTGAAGCTGATACGGTTGCCGGAAAAATCGGCGTTAAGTGCTGGATCTGCAAGAAGCCAGAGAAACTTCCCGAACCCCGCAGTGCCAGCAACCCAGGAGCCAATGCTCCAGAGACAACCGAGGCGGTTGCCTAAAACAATCAACGGAACCACTTAAAGAAGAATTGCCATGCCCTTGATGCCCAAAAGAGTCAAGTACCGCAAGACCCAGCGCGGAAGCCGCACCGGGACAGCCTCGCGGAATATTAACATCGATTTCGGTGAATTCGGTCTTCAGACGCTTGATCGTGCTTGGATTACCAATACCCAAATCGAGGCTGCACGCGTTGCCCTTACGCGCAACATGAAGCGCAAGGGCAAACTCTGGATTCGCATCTTCCCCGACAAGTCGGTCACAGCCCGTCCGCCCGAAACCCGAATGGGAAAAGGTAAGGGGCAGCCCGAATACTGGGTTGCAACCGTGCGCCCCGGAAACATTCTTTTTGAACTGGACGGAATCTCGGAAACCGTTGCCCGTGAGTCCCTGCGTCTCGCTGCCAACAAACTCCCGATCCGCACCAAGTTCGTCACCCGTCACCACGCCTCCTAAACAAGGCTGACGATCCAGGAACCAAATATGACTCTTGACGAAATCCGCGAATTAACGCCTACTGAGCTCTCTTCCCGTAAAAAGGAATTGCGCCAGGAGATCTTCCATCTCCGTTTGCAGCAGCAGGCAGGACAGCTTGAAAAGCCCCATCTGCTTCGCACTCTGCGCCGCGAGATTGCCAGGCTTGAAACAGTGCTGACGGCGAAAACCAAGGCAACCAAGGCGCTCTAAGCACAATAGGCCACCGCACCGATGAACGACACCGCTACTACTTCTAACAAGACTGCCGACGAGAGCCGCTCCTTGCGCAAGACCCGCGTCGGGGAGGTTATTTCCGACAAGATGGACAAGACCATCGTCGTGAAGACCATCACCCGCGTCCCTCACCCCCTCTTTGGCAAGATCGTCAAGCAGGTGAAGAAATTTCACGTCCACGACGAGAAGAACGAGGCCAAGGTCGGAGACCGTGTTTCCATCATGGAGACGCGCCCTCTCAGCCGCCTCAAGCGCTGGCGCCTCGTCGAGGTGATCCGCCACTAAGACCCCAACTTTTAGGAACCATCTACCATGATCCAGATTCGCTCCCGCCTCGACGTCGCCGATAACACCGGCGCACGCATGGCCACCATGATTGGTGTCATCGGCAAGCGCACCCTCGTTGCTCGCGTCGGCGATGTCATCACCGCCAACGTCAAGGAAGCCGCTACCGGCGGCACCGTCAAGAAAGGTGATGTTGTCCGTGCCGTCGTCGTCCGCACCCGACAGCCCGTTCGACGTGAGGACGGTTCCTACCTCCGCTTTGATAACAATGCCATTGTCATTATTGACAAGGATCTCAATCCCCGCGGCACCCGTATCTTTGGTCCCGTGGCCCGCGAACTCCGCGAGAAGAACTTCATGAAGATCGTCTCGCTGGCTCCCGAGGTTCTCTAATACCTTTTTAAGACAATGCCCGCACTTCAGCTCATCAAAACTCACGTCCACGCCGGCGATACTGTCCGGGTCATTTCCGGAAACCACCGTGGTTCCGAAGGGAAGGTCCTTCAGGTTATCCGCGCCAAGAACCAAGTCGTCATCGAGGGTGTGCGCATGATCAAGAAGCACGTCCGACGCTCCCAGGAACAGCCCAACGGTGCTATCATCGAGCGCGAAGGCCCCCTTCATATTTCTAACGTCAAGCTGATCGTCAAGGGAACCCGTGAGGGAGCCTCTTCCAAGGCAAAGGCCGATAACACTACCAAGGCACCCAAAGCAAAGAAGGCCGCAAAGCCAAAGGCTGAAAAAGCTCCCAAGGCTGAGTAATTCAGCAAGGCCCCAATAAACCAACGACCAAAGGATACAGAGACATGTCACTGCCCATTGCCGAACTTCAGAACGAGTACACCACCCGCATTATCCCAGCACTCAAGGAGAAGCGCGGATATAAGAACGTACACCAGGTCCCCCGCCTCGTGAAGGTGGTCATCAACACTTCCATCGCTTCCGCTCCCGATGTCAAGGCAGCCCTTGAAATTGCCAAGGATGAGCTTGAGCTCATTACCGGCCAGAAGCCCATCGAGACCATCGCCAAGAAGGCTATCTCGAACTTCAAGCTCCGTGCCGGCCAAGCCATCGGTGCCAAGGTAACCCTGCGCGGACGACTCATGTACGAGTTTCTGGAGCGCCTCATTAAGATGTCGCTTCCCCGCATCCGCGATTTCCGGGGTGTCTCTAATCGTGCTTTTGACGGCAACGGCAACTACACCCTCGGTGTCGCCGATCAGTCAATTTTTCCCGAGGTTGAGCTTGATAAGATCAAGCGCAATATCGGTTTTGACATCACCATTGTCACATCCGCCACTAGCAATGACGAAGCCCGAGCGCTTCTAACCGAACTCGGAATGCCTTTTGCCGGCCGCAATGCCAAGAAGGTCGAGAAAGCCGAAACCACAGAAGTCGCCGCTGCCTAATAATTTTCATGAGTGCCCTGACTGATCCCATCGCCGATCTGCTCACCCGAGTCCGCAACGCTGTCAGCGTGCAGAAGGATGAGTTCTTCGTTCCTTATTCCAAGATCAAGAGCGACATCGTCGCCATCCTCAAGCGCGAGGGTTACATCGAGGAGTATGAACTTGATAACAAGGAGAGCCATCCCCGCATCAAGATTCGCCCCCGCTATGTCGGCAAGACCCCAGCAATCGCGGGACTCCGTCGCATTAGCCGCCCCGGTCTTCGCCGCTATGTTGGCAGTGAGGAAATTCCACGCGTGCTCGGTGGCCTCGGCATCTCAATCCTTTCCACCTCACGCGGAGTCCTCTCCGGTCATGAGGCTCGCAAACAGAAAGTCGGCGGCGAACTCCTCGCTTACATCTGGTAACCATCCTACCTGCCATGTCCCGTATCGGTAAAACACCCATCTCACTCCCCGACAAGGTCAAGGTCGCCGTCACCGGCAACCAAGTCATTATCGAGGGTCCCAAGGGCAAGCTTAATTGGGAGCTTCCCAAGGGCATCACCCTCTCTGTCGAGGGCACTACGGCCAACGTGGTCCGTGCCAATGACGACCGCGAGGTTCGTGCACTCCATGGCCTCTCCCGTGCCTTGATCAACAACATGGTTACCGGCGTGAGCGCAGGTTTCCGCAAGGACCTTGAGATTCAGGGCGTCGGATTCCGTGCCGCCGTGAAGGGTGATAAGCTTGATCTTTCCATCGGCTACTCCCATCCGGTACTCTTCCCGATTCCTGCGGAAATCAAGGTTGCCGTCACTGATAATACCAAGATCTCCATCGAAGGCATCGATAAGCATCTCGTTGGCCAAGTGGCCGCCGATATCCGTGCCTACTATCCGCCCGAGCCATACAAGGGCAAGGGGATCCGCTATGCCAATGAGCAGGTCCGCCGCAAAGAGGGCAAAACAGTCCAGTAATCCCAGTAATCCAAGGCTCCGCATATGTCCGCCACAAATTCACGCAAACTCCGGCATGTCCGTCTTCGCAAGAAGGTTGCCGGCACCGCCGAGCGTCCCCGCCTCACGGTTCACTTCTCCGGACAGCACATCACCGCCCAGGTCATCGATGATCTTGCCGGTGCCACGCTGGCCAGCGTCAATACGACCGAGGAATCCTTCAAGAAAGACTCCTCCGCCCGCGCCAATGTCGCCACGGCAATCAAGGTCGGAAAACTCATCGCCGAGCGCGGACTCGCCAAGAAGATCGACAAAGTCGTCTTTGACCGCGGCGGTTTCATGTACCACGGCAAGGTGAAGGCACTCGCTGACGCAGCCCGTGAGGGAGGACTCCAGTTCTAATCATTTCTATGGACGATAAACGCCCCAAACGCGGACCACGCCGGGAAAAACCCGTCGACGACACTCCCAAGGACACGATCGAAAAGGTCGTTTTCATTAACCGATGCGCCAAGGTCGTCAAGGGCGGCCGTCGCTTCAGCTTCAGTGCTCTTATTGTCACCGGTGACATGAAGGGGCGCGTCGGTATCGGTTTCGGCAAGGCCAACGAGGTCAGCGAGGCCATCCGTAAGGGATCCGAAGCCGCCCGCAAGGCCATGGTCCCAGTATCCATTTCTGGAACCACGATTCCCCATGAAACTTTCGGTGAGTTCGGCGGAGGACGTGTCCTTCTCCGTCCTGCATCCCCCGGTACCGGTGTTATCGCCGGTGGAGGCGTTCGTGCCGTCCTCGAGGCCGTTGGCGTTCGTGATGTTCTCGCCAAGTCGCTTGGATCCAACAACCATTCCAATGTGGTCAAGGCAACCCTCTCGGCCCTTACCAGCCTTCGTCCCCGTGACGAGATCATGAAACTGCGAGGCAAGAAAGTGCACGCTCCCGAGGCACCCGCCCCCGTTGCCGCTTAGGACAAGTCTAAAATCGATTTACAATGACCACCATGCGACTTCACAATCTCACTCCGCGTCCCGGTGCCAAGCACCGCCGCAAGCGTCTCGGTATCGGTGAAAGCAGCGGCCATGGAAAAACTTCCGGCCGTGGCCACAAGGGGCAGAAAGCCCGTTCCGGAGGCAGCGTACGTCTCGGATTCGAGGGTGGACAGATGCCCATCATTCGACGACTTCCCAAACGCGGATTCAACAATGCCGACTTTAAGCCTGTCTATGCCGTGATCAACCTCGACACCCTTGAGGAGCGCTTTCCTGCGGGTGCCAAGATTGACGAGGCAGCTCTCCGCTCCCTCCGTCTGGTTCATGGCCGCAACGACGGCATTAAGCTTCTCGCTCGCGGAGAGGTTACCAAGTCCTTCAATGTCGAGGTGGACAAGACCAGTGCAGCGGCCAAGGAGAAGCTTGAGAAGGCAGGGGGATCCCTGGTTCTTCGTGAGCGTCAGACCAAGATTGCTGGCAGGGCGATACTCAAGGCCGCCCCGCGTAAAGCAGTTAAGGCTGCCTAATTTCAAGGGTAGCCCTCGTTACCGTTCAAGTAACAGAGAAGGCCGCTTACGAAACACCGCATGATCTCGGCATTCGCCAATATCTTCAAGATTCCCGAGTTAAGGCAACGCGTCCTTTTCACCCTCGGGATGATTGTTATCATGCGTGTCGGCGCCGCGATAACAACGCCTGGGGTCAATGCCCAGGTGCTGCGTGAGTGGTTCACCAATGTTGCCGACCATAGTGCCGGCGGCGGTGCAGCAGCGCTCTTCAATCTTTTTTCGGGGGGCGCACTCGGCAACTGTGCAATCTTCTCCTTGGGTATCATGCCCTATATCAGTGCTTCGATCATGCTTCAGCTTCTCGGGGCCGTGATTCCGAAGCTTGGCCGCCTAGCTCGCGAGGACGGAGGTCGTCAGAAGATCGCCCAGTACACCCGCTATACGACGATTGCCCTTTGTATTTTTCAGGGATGGCTCCTCGCCCTTTCCTTCGAGAGCCCGCAGTCCAATCCTTTTCTTCCCGGAATCTCGGATACGATTGCCCGCCTTGGTATCCCTCTCGTCTCCGATCCTGGCATCGCCTTTCGACTTCTGACCGTGCTGATCATGACTGCGGGAACTTTGTTCTTGATGTGGATCGGCGATCAGATTACCGAACGCGGTGTTGGCAACGGCATCTCCGTTATCATCACGATTGGCATTTTGGCTCAACTTCCTGCCGGTCTTGTCCAGGCATGGCGCACCTTCGTTCCGAGTGGAGGGGAGGCAACCACTGTCAGCCCTGTCGTGCTTGTCATTCTCTGTGCATTTCTCTTTTTGGTGATTGCATCTGTTATTGCTGTGACTCAGGCAACCCGCCGCATTAGCGTCCAATATGCTAAGCGCGTTGTCGGTCGCAAGGTCTACGGTGGTCAGACCCAATACATGCCTCTGAAGGTCAACTATGCGGGCGTCATGCCGATCATTTTTGCCCAAGCCATCCTACTCTTCCCCTCGACAATCCTAAACATGGCCTTCGGTCACAAGGGATGGGCTATTGAGTTGGCTAACCTTCTGACGAATGGCTGGTTGCACTATCTCCTCTATGCGCTGCTCATTTTCAGCTTCAGCTATTTCTGGGTGGCTACCCAGTTCCAGCCTGCGCAGATCGCCGATGACCTGAAGAAGTACGGGGGATTCATCCCCGGAGTTCGTCCTGGCAAGCCAACGGCTGATTTTCTCGACTACACCATGGGTCGGCTTACATTTGCAGGAGCCATTTTCCTCGTCATTATCGCAATCCTGCCGCAGCTCCTCAGTCGTGCGCTTCAGGTTCCATACATGGCGGCCCAGTTCTTCGGGGGCACGGGGCTCCTTATCATCGTCGGCGTGACCCTCGATACCATGCGCCAGGTGGAGACTTTTCTGTTGCAGCGCCATTACGATGGATTCCTCCGCAAGGGGAAGATCCGCGGCCGCAATGCCTCGCGCCCCTCGGTGGGTGGTTCCACGGTCAGTGACACATCTCTCGTCTGGCTCTATGCCGGCGTGGGACTGCTTGTCATCTCCGGGGTCACCATCTACCTGACCACTCATCGCTGAGCCTCGTCTCCGTGAATCCGTTGAAACAGCGGATTGTCCTGCTGGGACCTCCTGCCTCAGGGAAGGGAACCCAAGCCGACCGCCTTGCTCAGGAATTTGTGACTCCCCATGTCTCCACGGGTGCCCTGCTGCGCTCCGAGTGTGAGAGGGGGACACCCCTTGGCCGTGAGGCCGACGCCTGGACCTGCAAGGGACTGTTGGTTCCCGATGAACTTGCTGTCCGTATTGTGGCGACCTGGATGCAGGAAAACGGTCCCCGCTTTCTCTTCGACGGATTTCCCAGGACTGTTGAGCAGGCCAAGCATCTTGATACTGCCCTTGCTGCTATCGAGGCCCCCTTGGATCTCGTGATCCTCCTTCAGATTTCCGACGAGGCAATTCGTCAGCGCATCCTGAACCGTCTCTCTTGCTTGAAATGCGGTGCGACCTTTAGCACCTCATTGCATGGTATCGCCGAAGGGCAAGCATGCTCGCGCTGCGGCGCCCCCTTGGTTCGTCGCAAGGATGACTCAGCCGAGGCCTTGGAGCAGCGCCTGAAAGTCTACCGTGAACTCACGCTGCCGGTCGTTGCCTACTACGAGCGTACCTCTCCTGCGATCCTTCACCGGATCGACGCGGGCATGGGGAGTGATGCAATCTTTGCCCAACTTTCCACACTGCTCACCACACTCTGAGTATTCCAAAGGTTTTTTAGCCTTTCACTTTCCACTTTTCACCATTCACTTTACCCATGTCCATTCCCATCAAAACACCTGCCGAGATCGAAAAGATGCGTGCTGCGGGACGTGCCGCAGCGATTGTGCTGGACAGGCTTGCGAAGCTTGTGGAACCGGGTATCACAACCGGTGAGATCGACCGCAGTGCGGCCGAATACATGGCTGAACTTGGATGCAAGAGCGCCTTCCTGGGATATCGTAAATTTCCGGGTCAGACCTGCATCTCCGTGAATGAGCAAGTCGTTCACGGCATCGGCGGGGAGCGGCGCCTTGCCTACGGTGACATCGTCAAGATCGACACCGGCGTTGTCCTTGACGGATGGATCGGAGACACCGCAACCACCGTCTGCTGCGGCGCCGTGGATCCGGAAACAGAACGCCTTTGCACCGCTACTAAGCGCATTCTCGAAGGGGCGATCCCGTTTGCCGAGGCGGGACGAAGGCTTGGAGATCTTTCCAACTACATCGAGACTGAGGCCCTCCGGCAGGGGCTTGGGGTGGTGCGTGAGTTTGTGGGACATGGAGTCGGACGAAAGCTTCACGAAGAACCGCAGATCCCCAACTATGGACGCAAGGGTTCGGGCCCGAAGTTGAAGGCCGGTATGACGTTGGCTATTGAGCCCATGATCAACCTCGGTGTCGAAGGGGTCCGGATTCTCGAGGATGGGTGGACTGTGGTGACCCTGGATGGGAAGCCCTCGGCCCATTTCGAACACACCATTTTGGTCACAGAAAATGAACCGGAAGTGTTGACATGCCTGCCTCCGATAGCTTAAAACACCAGGCCCTAGTCGTAGAGAGACTGTCCAGGGCGCGCTTCCGAGTGGAGCTTGCCGGGGGCAGAAGAATGTTGGCTACGGTGTCTGGTTTGTTGCGTCTGAGGTTCACTCGCATCGCTCCGGGACACCACGTGGTTATCAGCATTTCCCCCTACGATCTCAATCAAGGAACAATCATCCAGCGACTCCCGCAGTCACCATCCAGCCCTAGCCAATAACAAGACATTCCTCGACGCCAACACGTCGCTGATTTCACGCATGAAAGTCCGAGCTTCCGTCAAACGCCTTTGCGAAACCTGCAAGATCGTCCGCCGCAACAACGTGGTCCGAGTCGTCTGCAAAAATCCCCGTCACAAGCAGCGCCAGGGCTGACACTAGACGTTTAGACATCACTAATTCCCAGGCACCCACCACACCAAGCACCCACGATCATGCCACGACTCCTCGGCGTAGAAATCCCCGGCGACAAGCGCATCGAAGCCTCGCTCGTTTACATTTACGGCATTGGCCCGAAGACCTCCAAGCGCGTCCTCGAACAGGCCAACATCAATCCCGACATCCGTGCCAAGGAACTCTCGCCCGAGCAGATCGGTTCCATCATCACCGCCATCACCGCCCAGAAAGTCGTGATCGAAGGTGACCTCCGTCGCGAACTTCAGGGAAATCTCAAGCGCCTCCAGGCGATCAACTGCTATCGTGGCCTCCGCCACCGTCGCGGACTTCCCGTCCGCGGACAGCGCACCCAGACCAACGCCCGCACCCGCAAGGGACCCCGTAAGACCGTTGGCGTCGTCCGTGCCAAGGAATAACCGTCACCGATCCGAGCTAACAGCACCGACCATTCATGTCTGAAGAAACGCCCGTCACCCCTGAGTCCCCCGAGGTTCCCGCCGCAGCTCCTGCTGCAGCTCCCGAGGCCGCAGCCCCTGCAGTAAAAGCTGAAAAAGCCAAAGAGCCTAAGGCCAAGAAGAGCAGCAAGGAAAAGAAAGCAGAGGAGGCCGCCACTCCCGCCGCTCCCGTCAGCTTTAACCTCGATGACCCCATCGAGCCGCCCAAAATCGTCAAGGCTAAGGGCAGCAAGAACATCACTCAGGGGATCGCTCACGTTCAGGCCACCTTTAACAACACCATCGTCAGCGTCACCGACCTGCGCGGTGCTGTTCTCGGCTGGTCCAGCGCCGGCAAGATGGGCTTCAAGGGCTCCCGCAAGAGCACTGCCTACGCTGCTCAGATGGTCGCTCAAGATGCCTGCCGTCAGGCCATGGGACATGGTCTTAAGGAAGTCGAAGTTCGCGTCAAGGGCCCCGGTTCGGGTCGCGAATCAGCCGTCCGCGCCATGCAGGCGATTGGACTTGAGATCTCCGTCATCCAGGATGTCACCCCCGTTCCCCATAACGGTTGCCGTCCTCCGAAACAGCGCCGCGTCTGATTCAGGATTCAATCTTCCACCCTTAATTTTTTTTACAATGGCCCGTTACACAGGACCCAAAACCAAAGTCAGCCGCCGCTACGGCGTCCTTCTCGCCGGATCCGCCCGCGCTTTCGAGCACAAGGCATATCCTCCCGGCATGCACGGCCCCAAAGGCTCCCGCCGCAAGATTTCCGAGTACGGCACCGCCCTTGCAGAGAAACAGAAGCTTCGCTTCCAGTACGGCGTGCTTGAGCGCCAGTTCCGTCGCTACTTCGAGACCGCACTCAAAACTCGTGGCGTCACCGGACTCATCCTGCTTCAGCTTCTTGAGACCCGCCTTGATAACGTCGTTTACCGTATGGGCTTTGCCAAGACTCGTTCAGCTGCCCGCCAGATGGTCTCCCACGGTCACATCAATCTGAACGGCCGCAAGACAGACATCTCCTCCGCGACACTCAAGGTTGGCGATATCGTCTCCGTCCGTACCAAGGATGGTTCCAAGCGTCTCGCTCTGCGCGGACTTGACCAGACCCAGATTGTTGAGGCTCCGGATTGGCTTCTCGTTGATAAAGAAGCCCTCAGCGGCAAGGTTGTTCGTGTTCCGACCCGTGAGGAGATCAACCCCGTCGTTAATGAACAGTTGGTTGTGGAGTTGTATTCTCGCTAAATAGATTTCCCTTCAAAAGAAAGCCGCCCGGAGCGATCCGTGGCGGCTTTTTTATTGCCGGGTTTCTAGAATAAAAAATCGGGCACACCACTCAGGATCCCATCTTCAGGATCCGTTCGTATTCTTTTTCGGTAAGAGGCATCACGCTGAGGCGTGATTGCTTGATCAGAGCTATCTCGGCAAGTGTTTTATCTTCTTTGATCTTGGCTAGTGTCACGGGCGACGAGAGTGCTTTTATGGGGGAGAGGTCGATACAGCTCCACTCGCCCGTCGTTGCTGTGGGATCGGGATAGGATTCCTTGATCACCTTGGAGACACCCATCACCGAGGGATCTGTCACACTCTGGTAGAAAAGGACGAGATCCCCCTTCTTCATTGCACGTAGATTGTTTCTGGCTTGGAAATTTCGGACACCGGTCCAAGCGGTCATTCCATCCCTGATCAGATCGGACCATGAATAGGCTGAGGGTTCGGATTTGACGAGCCAGTGATGATGCATTCACGACTTTTAGACGATCATGTGTAAAAGATCCACTCAGGCCTATCGCTCAGATTGGGGATATGTGTGATTCGCGGATTGTTCCCGTGGGACAGAGATATTAAAGTGATCCCTTCATGGCGGAAACAGGCCTCTTCATCACCTTCGAGGGTTCCGAGGGATGCGGCAAATCTACCCAGATTCGCCGTATCGCTGAGAAGCTTCGTGCCGATGGTCGCGAGGTGATTTCCCTTCGTGAGCCGGGTGGAACACCCATCGGGGAGCAGATACGAAATCTGCTCCAATACGACGATGACGCCTCCGCGATGACATCCGAGGCCGAGCTTCTTCTCTTTGCGGCCAGCCGTGCCCAACTCGTCCGGGAAGTGATTCGTCCTGCATTGGAACGTGGTGCTGTAGTGCTGTGCGACCGATTTTTCGATTCCACTACCGTTTATCAGGGGGTGGCACGCGCGCTTCCAGCTGCCGAGGTTGCTGCAATCAATGTCTTCGCTGTCGGAAGCACCCTGCCAGATCTGACCCTGCTGCTTGATCTAGATGCCGCCGAGGGGCGTCTCAGGGCATCTCTTCGCAAGGGACCTGTAGACCGGATGGAGCAGGAGGGTGGGGAATTTTACGAAGCCGTGCGCCGCGGGTATCTGGAACTTGCCCAGAAAAATCCATCCCGATTCGTTGTCATTGATGCGTCTCCGGACGAGAGTGTCGTCGCGGCCTCCATCGAGGCCGCGATCATGTATCGTTTAAAGGAGGTCGTCTGATGGCCTTCGCTCGCGAGGAAGCCTACCGCCTCTTGGAGAAGGCCCTGCTAGAGGGACGCCTCGGACATGCCTACCTGATTTCCGGTGCCCAGGGATCAGGAGTCGATGGTTTTGCCAACGAGCTGGCCGCCCTCTTTCTTGAGAGCGGCTCCCTTCAGGTGGAGGGGCATCCTGATTTTCATGTGATCGCTCCGGGATCGAAATCACGACGCCTGCTTATCGAGCAGATCCGAGAGCTTGAGGAGTCGATTCACCGCACTCCCGAGAAGGGGCCCAGAAAAGTTGCCGTCGTGCGCGATGCCGACCGTCTTATGCCACAGGCCGCGAATGCTTTCTTGAAAACGCTCGAGGAGCCGCCGGCCGGATCGCTATTGCTGCTCACGACTGAGCTGCCCGAGGCACTTCTTGAGACAATCCGTTCCCGCTGCATCTCCGTGGTGCTCCACTCTTCCACGCCACCCCCCATCAGCTCTCGAGAGGAACGCCTTGCTGCCGCCATGCCCCGTTTATTCGGTTCCGAGTCCCGTACCGATGCGACTGCCGCCTTCGGGTTGACCAGGATCTTCCGGGATCTTCTCGATGAGGTGAGGGAGGAGGCTGCCGAACGCATCAAGGAGGATCTCAGCGCCGAGAAATCTCGCTTTGGAAAGACAACCGACAGCGACTGGGAAGAGCGCGAGGAGACACTCAAGGCCAGCTCCGAATCCGAGGTGCTGCAGGAGCGATCCCGTTTGCTAGGCGTGATCGCAGCCCATTTCGGATCCGCCCTCAGGAAACTGCATGTTGATGGCCATACCACCGGTACCGCTGAGACACGACGCCTGCTCCTCTCCCTCGAGGCCCTGGAGAGACTCCGCACCTCGCTGGAACGGGGTGTTCAGGAGGGATTGGCCCTCGAGGCGGGATTTCTGGAACTGATGATCACCTTTGGGGCAGAATAACCGAGCATGAAGAAGCGTCCCGTCGTCCTGAAATTCGGCACCGGAATCCTGGCCAAGGAGGGAGGTTGCTCCCTTGACGAGGGGCAGTTCCGCCGCCTCTGCTCCGAGATCGCAGGACTTCATGCCGAGGGAATCCCCTGTATCGTCGTTTCGAGCGCAGCCGTGGCCGCAGGGGTTGATGCTTTGAAACTCCCCAAGCGTCCGACAGATCTCGCCGGAAAACAGGCTTGTGCCGCTGTTGGACAGCCTGCCCTGATGACCGCCTATGCGCGTCATTTGGCAAGACACGGATTGCGTCCCGCCCAGTTACTGCTCACTCATGACGATATTTTTGATACCGGCCGACGGCGCAATGCGAGCGTCACGCTGACCCGCCTTCTCGAGTCGCCTGGAGTCATCCCGGTCATCAACGAGAATGACTCCGTCGCAGTCGAAGAGCTCCGCTTCGGTGACAACGACCGCCTTTCCTCCGAGGTGGCCCAGTTGGTGAAGGCCCGCCTGCTGATTCTGCTGACGAGTGCCGACGGCCTGATGGCTCGTCCCTCTCCGGGGGCTTCTTCCGAGCGCCTTCCCGTCGTGAAGGATATCAAGGCTGCCTTTCGCCACGTGACGCCCGACAAGGGGGAGCACTCCACCGGCGGAATGCAGGCCAAGCTGCAGGCCGTACAATCCGCCGTGGCTGCCGGAATTGAGACCCTCATCGCGCACGGTCGGAGGAAGGGAAGCATCCTCGATGCGGTCCACGGTGAGGATGTCGGGACCCGCTTTCCCGTGAAAAAACGCTCCAAGTAACGCCCTCTCCCGATGAACGCAGCACTGCACGCCCCCGCCCGTATCGTGGCTATCGGACGAAACACCTTTACTGAACTCGTTCGGCAGAAGGTCTTCTACTTTCTGCTCCTTTTCGGCTTGATCGTGATCGGCAACTCCGCCTTCCTCGCGAAATTTTCTTTTCAGGAGGAGTTTCAGATGCTCAAGGATGTGGCCCTTGGGGCGATCTCGGTTTTTCTGAGTCTTCTGGCAATTCTGGCGACAGCGAACCTCCTTCCCCGTGACCTTGAGGACAGGACTATCTTCACAATTCTCTCCAAACCTGTGCCCCGCTACGAATACCTTCTGGGAAAACTCCTTGGAGTGATGATTCTGCTCACTCTTTCCACGCTTGTGATGGGTGCTCTTTTTCTGCTGGTGCTTATCATTAGGGAGCAATCCGCTCTTGCTGAAACCATGAAAGGCTTCCAGGGATCACCTCAAGATCTGAAGGTTGCGCTTGGTGAAATCAAAAAAGCCTCCTTGAGCTGGGATCTCCTTCCAGCCATTGCACTGCTTCTCGTGAAGTCGGTACTCCTTGCCTCGCTGACTCTCCTGATTTCCACCTTTGCCACTTCGGGCATCTTCGCGATTCTCGTGGCTGCCTGCACCTACTTTATTGGTCATCTCCAGGTGACTGCACGGGAGTACTGGATGAGCGGTATCGGCATCCATTGGTGGACCCGTATCTTCACTGCCGTGATCGCTCTCATTTTCCCAGATCTTCAGGCATTCAACCTGACGGATGATATTGTGGCCGGAACCGTCATTCCCATGGGGCTCTTCTGGCAGACTGTAGCACTGGGCGGAGTCTATGCCTCCGTCTACTATGCAGTCGCCTGCTTCCTTTTTCAGAACAGAGAGCTCTGAGTATGACGGGAAGGGTATCCATCCTGAGGAGTTTGATTGCAGTCCTCCTGATTGCAGTGGTTGGGGCGCTTCTAATCCCATGGCAGGTAGAGCTCCAAAAGACGGCTCAGGCCCATCATTTTCGGACAGCAGCTCTTTCCCTCGGTCTCCGTGAGCAAATCGGGCAATCGGGGTTCCTTGCCGCGCTCAGTGGTTTCCGCGCGCCGGTGGCCGCGTTTCTCTGGATCGAGGCCCACACGGCTTGGGAAAAAACCGAGTGGGGCAGAATGGCGGGTATCTTCAATACTGTCACCACCCTCCAACCGCACACCCTTCTCTATTGGGATATTGCTGCATGGCACATGGCTTGGAATGCCAGTATCTCGGCACAGCAGGATCGCAAGCAGCCGAGTGAGGCACTGAGAGAGAGAGCCCGTCGCCAGTATATTCAGATGGGGCGCGAGATCCTCGAGAATGGGATCAGGAACAATCCTGACAGCTACCTCCTTAATGAGCGCCTTGGTATTCTCCTACGTGATAAGGTTGGGGATCATTCCGCATCAGCCGATGCCTTTGCCACGGCTGCATCCTTCGCCGATGCCCCGGCCTATATCCACCGCTTTGCTGCCTACGAGATGGCGAAGGTGCCAGGGAGGGAGCATGAAGCCTATGATCTCCTTCTCTCGCTTTACCGGGAAGGGGAGAAGCAGCGGATGCCGGCACTTCTCTCGAAGATCCGGGAACTGGAAGTGAAGCTCGATATTCCCCGCGAACAGCGTATTCCAGGACCCTCTTTCAGAACTCCAAACTCTGTGGATCAAAGCAATCCCACCATACGACCCCGTAACTGATGCGCTGCGCGATTCTGGGAGATATTCATGGCAACCTTCAGGCCCTCGAAGCCGTTATCGCGGATGCGAGGGAGTATGGTTGCGTCGAATTTTACTGTCTCGGGGATGTGGTCGGTTACAACGCAAATCCCTCAGAATGCGTCGATATCGTAAGGAATCTCCCCGGCATCTGCGTCATGGGAAATCATGACGAGGCGGCGGCAGGTTCCAGACCACTCTCCGGATTCAGCACCGATGCCGCAATTTCCATGGAATGGACACGAGAGCAGCTTGATAGTGAGCAGAAAGAATGGTTAGGAGCTCTTCGTCTGCAGCGGCAGATCCGGAAATTCACCTTCGTCCATGCCACTCTCGACTCCCCTTCTTCCTGGGGATATATCCGCACCCTCCACGAGGCGGAGATGAGCATTGCACTCCAGAGTACTCCTCTCTGCTTCATCGGACATACCCATGTGCCGCGTGCTTTCGGCAAGGGAGTCGGTGAGATCCAGCTTTTTGACGAGACAAACGAGGGAGTCCACCTTCCCCAAGATGGGAAAATCCTTATCAATGCAGGATCGGTCGGTCAGTCTCGCGATGGCGACTGGCGTGCTGCCTACCTGATCCATGACGAGGCGAGCGAGGGGCTCTGGCTTCGTCGTATCGAATATGATGTCGAGGGTGCAGCCCAGGCCGTGCTTGCTGCAGGCCTTCCTGAGAAATTGGCAACCCGCCTCCGGACCGGATCATGAGCTTTCCAAAGCGCATCCTGCTCGTGAAACCGAGTTCCCTCGGCGACGTGATCCATGCCCTGCCAGTTGTCTCTGAAATTCATCGTCACCATCCCGGTACTGAGATCCGCTGGCTTATCCATCCCTCCTGGCGTTCGCTTGTGGAGGGACATCCGGGTGTTTCCGGAACGATCCTCTTCCCACGCGACAAATTTCGGGGCCCATCAGGTTGGCTCCGATCCGTTGCTTGGCTTCGAACTCTCCGCGACTGGAAGCCCGATCTGGGAATCGATCTTCAGGGGCTCCTCCGCAGTGCGCTATTTTCTCGCATTTCCGGAGCGGAATGCGTCATCGGTCTTTCCGATGCGAGAGAGGGGGCCTCATTGCTTCATGGCAGGAAGGCGAAAGTTGATCCGCAGGCGCATGCGGTCACTCGATACCTCTCCGTTTTGAGGGTTCTGGGTATTCTGCAGCCCGATCGCCCCGAGTTTTTGCTGCCCCCAGGGAGGCTTCCTGAGGGATTTGATCCCTCGACTCCCTACCTGGTGATCCACCCCTACGCACGGGGCAAAGGAAAAAGCCTCACGCCTGATCAGATCCGCGCGTTTGTCCGTGGTGCCGGGGATGTACGCGTCATCATCGTCGGCCGGGGTGAGGGGACCGGTAATCTACCCGCAACGGCCGAGGATTGGAGCAACAAGACCGACCTGCTGGAGCTCACCGGCATCCTGCGAAATGCCTCCTTCATTGTCAGTTCCGACAGTGGTCCGATGCATCTCGCTACGGCATTGCAGCCCTCCCGGACCCTGGCCATTCACCTCTGGAGCGATCCGCTCAAGGTCGGTCCGTACTTCCCCGAGTCCTGGGTCTGGAAAAACGGGTGCATCTCACGTGTCTCTGAACTTGAGAAATCGTGCCGAGTCGAAGGCCGGACGCCCACGGAGGGGGAAATGGAGTCGCTGGGACGCCTCGCTGCCGAAAAAGTATGAAGCCAGAAGGACAAATGATGAAAGGGTGATAGACGATTGCCGTTTGAATGGGACATCGGGTTATTCTTCATACTTCATTCCTCTTCCTTCATAATTCCCATTTCATGGTTTTTTCCAACCTCATCGACTCTCAACTGGCATCGCCCTCTCCCGGGTTGCAGGCATTCCGTCGTCTACTTGAGCCGTGCGGTGTCGTGGAGTTGGAGAATCGAGCCCAGAGGTCCTCAGCACTAACCCGCCGTCATTTTGGCCGGACGATGCGACTCTTCGCTCCCCTCTACCTCTCCAACGAGTGCGTCAATAACTGCGCCTACTGCGGATTCTCCCGCGACAACGCCATCGTGCGTGTCACTCTGGAGATTGAGCAGGTTGCGACCGAGGCACGCCATCTCGTGGCAGAGGGATTCCGGAATATCCTGCTTGTCGCAGGAGAGCATCCTAAATTCGTTTCAGGAGACTATCTTCAGCGCTGTATCACGCGTCTGAAGCGCGAGGTCCCGAGTATCTCACTGGAGGTAGCCCCGATGGAAACATCCGACTATCTTCCTCTGGTGGCTGCAGGTTCCGATGGACTCGTCGTCTATCAGGAGACCTACGACCGGGAGGTCTACCGTGAGCTTCACACCGCAGGTCCGAAAAAAGACTACGACTGGCGTCTTGATACCCCGGAGAGGGCCCATGAGGCAGGATTCAGGAGGATTGGGATAGGCGTTCTGTTCGGTCTCTCCGATTGGCGTGGAGAGGCCACGGCATTAGCAGCCCATCTCTTCCACCTCCAGCGCGTCTGCTGGACTTCCCAGCTTACGGTTAGTATGCCGCGCCTACGGCCTGCGGCTGGAGAATTTCAGCCGCGATTTCCATTTGATGACCGCGATTTCACCCAACTCCTGTGCGCTCTTCGGATCACCTTTCCGCAGATTGGAATCGTGCTCAGCACGCGTGAACCAGCTCCGCTCCGTGATGCTCTGGCGCCGCTTGGGTTCACGATGATGAGCGCGGGCAGCCATACCGAACCGGGAGGCTACACCGGGCAGGGATCCGATCAACTCCATCAGACCGTGAGGGGTCGCAAGTTGGAGAGCACCTGCAGCGCAACTTCCGCCACAGAGCAGTTTGCAATCAGCGATGAACGCTCCTCCTCCGAGATTGCCGGAATGCTTCATACACGTGGTCTCGAGCCCGTCTGGAAGGACTGGGATGCAGCGATTCTCTCACCATGATGAAGCTTTTTATCAACGGGGAGGAGAAGTCGGTCGCCTCCGAGAGGCTTGGCCCGCTTTTTTCCGAGCTGGGTCTTCCTGCGGCCCTGCTGCTTGTGGAGCATAATGGTCAGGCGCTTCACCGCTCCGAGTGGCCTGCGATCAAGCTCGCCGAGGGGGATCGTCTCGAACTCCTCTCAGTAGCCGCCGGAGGCTGAGAAAATGAATGAGGTTAGAATGATGAGCCATGAAAATGGTGAGAACATATAGGCATAGCAGTCATTTGTTGGCTCATAATTCAACACTCGTCACTTGATTGACATGCCGCCTTCTCCCGAGTTACTTGCCCCCGCCGGGGGGTGGGATTGTCTTAAGGCTGCTGTGGCCAACGGCGCCGATGCTGTTTTCTTTGGTCTGCCCCGATTCAATGCCCGCATCCGTGCGGACAACTTCACCGAAGAAGAGCTTCCCGAGGTAACGGCTTTCTGCCACCGCCATGGGGTGAAGGCTTATGTCACCCTCAACACCCTCGTCTTCACTAGTGAACTCGATGACGTCGCGGAGTATCTTCGCCTGCTCAATCACTGTGGCGTTGATGCTCTGATCGTTCAGGATATCGGGCTTGTCCGACTTGCGGCTGCGATTGTCCCGGAGCTTCCTATTCATGCCTCCACCCAGATGACCCTTACCTCCCCCGAGGGAGTCGAGGTGGCACGGGGACTTGGGATTACCCGTTCTGTACTGGCAAGGGAACTTTCCCTGAGGGAACTGAAGAGATTCGATGCCGCCCGCATGCCGCTCGAGGTCTTTGTCCATGGCGCCCTCTGTGTCGCCTACTCCGGGCAGTGCCTCACCAGCGAGTCACTGGGCCAGCGCAGTGCCAACCGCGGCGAATGCGCTCAGGCCTGCCGGATGCCCTATGAGTTGGTTGTGGACGGAGACATGCACGACCTTGGTGACCGCCGCTACCTCCTCTCCCCGCAGGATCTGGCCGCCGTAAACGACATCCCGCAGTTGATCACAAACGGCGTTTCGAGTTTCAAGATCGAGGGGCGTCTGAAATCCCCTGAATACGTCGCAGCAGTCTGCCAGGTCTACCGCAAGGCGATCGATGCCGCCTTGGCAGGGATTCCGCACGAGGAGAGTACCGAGGATCGGTATCAGCTTGAGATGACCTTTTCCAGGGGGCTCTACTCCGGGTGGATGCACGGGGTGAACCATCAGGAACTCGTTCATGCCCGTTTCGGGAAAAAGAGGGGTCCCTTTGTCGGCACCATCGCGTTGCTTGGTCCCGACTTTGTTGCCTTTGATGCACAGGTTCCTATCAAGCCGGGCGACGGAATTGTCTTTGATACGGGAAGCGACACTGATCAAGAGCAGGGGGGGCGCATCTACGAAATCCGTCAGAACCGCCACTACTTCCGCCACGGCCACCTCGACACCTCGCGTCTGAAGGTCGGTGACCGCATCTGGAAAACCGACGACCCCGAACTCGACAAGCGCCTTCGGCAATCCTATGGCGGCCGCATCGAGCCAAGGCATCTGCGTCCTTTCGATGTTGTGGTGACCGGACGTGCCGGGGAACCGCTCGTTCTCGAATCCTCCGGCATCGGCATCCGCTCCCTTCTTCCCCTGGAGGCCGCGCGGAACGCTCCCCTCACCGAGGAGAAACTCCGCGCCCAGCTTGAGAAAACGGGTGAAACCGGAATGAAACTACACGCCCTAACACTTCAGCTTGAGGGTGACGTGATCTTGCCACTCAGCGAGATCAACCGGATGCGTCGCGAACTTCTGGAAAAACTCCTGATTGCCGCAGAACTTCCCCGCCCTGACCATCCCGGCACCTGGAGGGAACTCTTTGAGCGTACAGCCCCTCAAATGTTGCCCATCATCGATATTGGGGATCCAGTTCTCCGGGTGCTCTGCCGTTCCATGGAGCAGATTGAGGCCGCCCTTGATGCTGGTATCTCTGAACTCTATGCCGACTTTGAGGATATCCGCCGGTACAAGGATGCCGTTGCTTTGATCAGAACCCATCCATCGAATCGATCCGCCCGCATCCTGCTGGCCACACCGAGAATCCAGAAAGCCGCCGAGGAGGGCTTCTTCAAACTTATCGCCAATGCCGAACCCGATGGTGTCCTCATCCGCAACCTCGGAGCCATCTCCCACTTTCAGGGGAGCGGCTTGAAAACCGTCGGTGATTTTTCCCTGAATGTGGCCAATCCCCTCACTGCACAGTTCTTCATGGCAGGGAATGGGGGGAGGGGCCTCGAACGTGTCACCATCAGCTATGACCTGAATGTATCCCAAGTGCTCGATCTCCTGAAGACCGCTCCTCCCGAGTGGTTCGAGCTCACTCTTCACCAGCACATGCCGATGTTTCACATGGAGCATTGCGTTTTTGCCGCATTCCTTTCCAAGGGAAAGGACTACACGGACTGCGGCCGTCCCTGTGAGGCACACCGTGTTCACCTAAGGGATCGTGTTGGGATGAAGCACCCTCTCCGGGCTGATGTTGGATGCCGCAATACCCTCTTCAATGCCGTTGCCCAGACGGGTGCCGGTTATTTTTCCGAACTCCGCGCCGCGGGCCTGCGGAACTTCCGTGTCGAGCTTCTCGAGGAATCGGCCGGGGAAACCACGGCCATTCTCCATGCCTACTCTAGTCTTCTCAGCGGGGAGACCGAGGGGGTGGATCTCTGGCGTAGCCTCCGTGCGCGCTCTCAGCTGGGTGTCACAACGGGAACATTAGAGGAGAGAGGATAGGAAAAGTGGAAGTGAGAGTTGAAAGGTGTATCCGTGCCGTTGGACTACCACCTTTTCTTGAGTTCCAGATGAATCCCTTTAGCCTTTCTCCCTTATGAGCAAAGGCCAAGAAAGCGCTATTTCCCCGCGTCGCGAGGAGGATTTTCCCGAGTGGTACCAGCAAGTTGTGCGGAGTGCCGAGATGGCTGAAAACTCCGAGGTCCGAGGCTGCATGGTGATCCGCCCCTGGGGCTACGCACTCTGGGAGCGCATGCAGGGAGCCCTCGACGGCATGTTCAAGGCCACCGGACACAAGAACGCCTACTTCCCCCTCTTTATTCCACTCGGACACCTTCAGAAGGAAGCCGAGCATGTCGAGGGATTTGCAAAAGAGTGCGCTGTCGTCACCCATCACCGTCTTGAACTCAAGGATGGCAAGCTCGTGCCTGCCGGCGAACTGACCGAGCCTCTCATTGTCCGTCCCACTTCCGAGACCATCATAGGCTCCACCTATGCAAAGTGGGTAAAGTCCTACCGCGACCTGCCGATCCTGCTGAACCAGTGGGCGAATGTCGTCCGCTGGGAGCTTCGTCCCCGACTCTTCCTTCGTACCGCCGAGTTTCTCTGGCAGGAGGGACACACTGCCCACGAGACAGAGGCCGAGGCGATCGATGAGACTGTGAAGATGCTCGGTGTATATGAGACCTTCGCGCGCGACTGGCTAGCAATCCCCGTCATCCGCGGAGAGAAGACCGCCAGCGAGCGTTTCCCCGGTGCCGTCCGCACCTACTGCATCGAGGCCATGGTTCAGGACCGCAAGGCCATTCAGGCCGGTACCTCACACTTCCTAGGTCAGAACTTTGCCAAGGCCTCCGGCATCAAGTTCCTCTCGCGTAACAACACCGAGGAACTCGCATGGACCACCAGTTGGGGCGTCAGCACCCGACTCATCGGCACCCTGCTTATGGCACACGGGGACGACGACGGTGCCGTCCTGCCTCCGCGCATTGCAGGCACCCAGGTCGTCATCGTTCCGATCACTCCGAAGGAGGAAACACGGGCCGCCGTCCTTGCCAAGACCGAGGAGGTTGCCGCCGCACTCCGCGCTGCAACCTATGCAGGAGAGCCGCTCCGCGTCGAAATCGACAGCCGTGACATCGGCGGAGGTACCAAGACCTGGGAATGGATCAAGAAGGGTGTGCCCGTTCGCATAGAAATCGGTCCCCGTGATCTCGAATCTGGGAGCGCCGCCATTGCCCGTCGTGACAAGGGGCCCAAGGAAAAGGAATTCCTCCAAACCGATACCCTTGCAGCACGCATCTCAGAAATTCTCGGCGAGATCCAGCAGAGCCTCCTCGACCGTGCCCTGGCCTTCCGCCGCGAGCACACCCGCAAGATCGACACCAAGGAAGAGTTTTACGCCTACTTCACGCCGAAGAATCCCGATAAGCCCGAGATCCACGGCGGCTTTGCCCTCACCCATTGGAATGGCAGCGCAGAGGTCGAGGCGAAGATCAAGGAGGAGCTCAAGGTGACGATCCGCTGCATCCCCGAGACCGATGATACAGAGTTCACCGAGGAAGCCGGCATCTGCCCATTCTCCGGGGAATCGAGTGCAAAGAGGGTTATTTTCGGCAAAGCCTACTAACCTTTTTCAAAGTCGTTATGGCCGGCAACCTCTCCCTGCTCTGCGTGGTGGAGGATCCTGCAATCAGTCCGAGCAGCCGTTTGAGGATTTACAAGCATCTTGAAACCCTACGTGCATCGGGAATTAGGACGGAGGTGATGCTTCAGCCAAAGAGTGCCTCAGCATGGCGAGAGTTGCTCAGCAAAGCGCGTTCCTACGATGCGGTTCTCTGGCAGAAGGTGCTTATAAGCCACTGGAATGCTCTTCGCCTCCGTATGGCTTCAAAACGGCTCCTTTTTGACCTCGATGATGCCGTATGGATGGGAAAGAAAAACCATGTTCCCTACGTCAGTGGGAAGCAGGCGAGACGCTTCTGGTTTCTCGTGAAGCTTCTGGATGGTGCCTTGTGTGGAAGTCCTGTGCTGGAAAAGAAAGTCAGGTCTATCAAACCCCGACTGACGACCGCACTCATCCCTACGAGTGTTCCTGAACTTCCATTTGAGGATCATCTAGAGTCTGGAAGCCTCCCTTCAGTCGTTTGGGTCGGCATGGGGCCCAACGTGGTCCAGGTGGAGGCGATCGAGGAGGAATTAGTCGCAGCTCATGAGCAGCATCCGTTTCTTTTGAGGATCGTTAGTAACAGGAAGCCCTCATTTCGCGAGTTCTCCTCATGGAAATTCACCGAGTGGAGCGAGGTAGCCGAGTACGAGGCCATTCGCTCCGCCGATCTTGGGATCATGCCACTCATTGATGATGGGTTTACCCGGGGAAAATGCGCCTACAAGGCACTTCAGTACATGGCCTGCGGTTTACCAGTTGTGGCCAGTGATGTGGGGGTGAACCGTGAATGGATCGGGGAGACAGGATCCGGTTTTGTCGTGAGCCCCGGAGGGTGGGCCAAGGCATTGGGTGATCTTTTCTCAGATTCCTTGATGAGGAGAGAGATGGGACGCTCAGGATGGGAGGTTGTGAGAGCACGGTTCAGCGATGTGCAAGTCAGTCGCCAGTTGGCCGCCTCGCTTCAACAGTTAATCACTACTCGATAAAAAGTATACCAGCCCTCCTGCGGGCGTGCCGGTTGCCGGGTAGGTTAATTTTGGCACGGCCTTCAGCGTCGAGTAGGGAGGCGACGCGTTCGACCTCGGCAAAGCCCGGCTCCTCAATGCCCCTGTTCTTGAGCCAGGCATGGATGACACGCCTGCGTAAAGCGGGATGAAGTTCCCTAAGAAGCTTTAGCGGGAGTGTCTCGTGCTGTGCCATGGGTGAAGAAAGCGAGGAAAGCAGGTCTTCCTCATCGGCGAGGAGGAGAGCGTTTCTAACGATCGATCCCTTGAAGGATATGCCGAGCAGTTTCTCGATCAGTGGAAGGACTTTGAGCCGGAGTTTGTTCCGTGAGGCCTTTGCCACGGCATTTGTGTTATCCTCACGGAACCGGATCTTTCCTGACTTTAGATAGCCGAGTAGCCCGGCCTTCGGGATTGAGAGCAGGGGGCGGAAAAGTTCGAGATCCATGCCATCCACTGTCCGCTTGGAATGTGGTTTCATTCCGGAAAGTCCGGCGATGCCGGAGCCACGCAGGAAGTTGAACAGACAGGTCTCTACCTGATCATCTGCGTGATGCGCGAGAACCAGCACATCTGCCTTGTGCTTCTTCGCCGCGGAGCTCAGGAATCTGTAGCGCTCCTCTCTTGCTGCGGTTTCGATCGAGAGTTTTTGCTTTTTGGCATGGGTCTTCACATCCGCTGATCCTCCTTCAAAAGGGAGATCCAACTTCGCGGCGAGTTTTTTCACGAACGATGCATCCCCATCAGAGGCTTTGCCCCGCAGTCGATGATTGAAATGTGCTACCACCAGGTTTTCGTGTCCCGCCTCCAGCAGGAGATGAAGCAGGGCTACCGAGTCGGCTCCTCCGGATACAGCAACGACAAGGCGCTTCTTTTGAGTCACATCAAGCGCGCGCTTCACCTCAGATGCCAAAGGCGAGTTGTTATGAGTCGTCGAAGAAGTCTGTTTCAAAAGTCTCTTCATTCCCTAATAGTCTACAGCCCAAACTGCTAACAGCCTTTGCGGCCCATTGATGCAATCAGCCGATCTGCGCCGCTCCGAAGTAGGGCTGTAATGGCTCGGGAAGGATCAGCGGGCCCCCGGGCTTGGTGTGGGTTTCGAGCAATGCCACATAGAGTCGGGGAAGGGCGGTTCCGGAACCATTCAGCGTATGGCAGAATTGGTTTTTTCCCTCGGCGTTACGGTAGCGGAGATTCATCCGTCTTGCCTGATAGTCTCCGAAGTGAGAACAACTCGAGACTTCCAAGTAGCCTCCTTGGCCCGGGGCCCAGACCTCGAGATCGTAGGTTCGGGAGGATGAGAACCCGATGTCCCCGGTGCAGAGTTCAAGCACACGGTAGGGAAGTTGCAGTAGTTGGAGCACCTTCTCAGCATCGGCGGTTAGTGATTCCAGTTCGGCCTCCGCCTGTTGCGGAGTGGTGATCTTGACCAGTTCCACCTTGTCGAACTGGTGCATTCGGATCATTCCGCGCGTCTCGCGTCCAGCGGATCCTGCTTCGCGACGGAAGCAGGGGGTGCAGGCAGTGTATTTTAGCGGGAGCTCTGATTCGGCAACGATCTCATCGCGGCGGATATTGGTGAGGGAAACCTCGGCGGTCGGTGTCAGGAACGCCGCACCCCCGTCAAACCCGTACATATCATCCTCAAACTTTGGTAGCTGGCCAGTTCCCTCCATACACTCACGGCGCACCAGCACCGGGGGAGCGATCTCCGTATAGCCGTGGGCGCGTGTCTGCAGATCCAGTAGGAAATTAATGAGTGCACGCTCCAGACGTGCGCCGGCACCGGTGAAGAGCATATAGCCACTGCCACTGATCTTCGCGGCACGCTCCAGATCGAAGAGGCCGAGTCTTTCCCCGATCGACACATGATCCTCCGGATTCATAGGAGCAGGTTCCCCCCAGTGGCGGATCGCCACATTGGCATCGGCATCCTGTCCCTCGGGCAGTCCAGGCGCCGGGAGATTTGGTACGCGCAATAGCAGATCGCGCTGCTCGGCGTCCAGCTCTGCCGCAGTGCGGCCGAGTTCCTCCATCTCCGTGGCAAAACCCCTTACCTTGGCTTCCAGATCCGAGGAGTCTCCTCCCGACTTCTTGATGATGCCGATTTCCTTGCTCAGGCGATTGCGTTCTGCCCGCAGATGCTGGACACGTGTCTCGCTCTCGCGCCGGCGGGCATCGCAGGCAAGGATCTGGTCGACAAGATCAGAGTACTGGCCGGAACGCATGGCGAGGCGGGCCTTTACGGCGGTCGCATCCTCGCGGAGGAGTCGAATATCGAGCATCTAAAAAGTGAAAAGTGAAAAGTGACGGGTGAAAAGACGAATCAGAAGACTCTTGGGGGACTGTATCCAAATTCAGAATCCTTTTTTACCTTCAGACTTTCACTTTCAGACTTTCACTTTTAACTTTTCCTTATTCCCATGGCTGCACAGTTCCGAGATTACTACGAGACCCTTGGCGTCGCCAAGGGTGCCTCTGCCGACGATATCAAGAGCGCTTTCCGCAAGCTTGCCCGGAAGCATCACCCCGACCTTGCCAAGGACAAGAAGGCTGCGGAGGAGAAGTTCAAGGAGATCAACGAGGCCTACGAGGTTCTCAGCGACCCCGAGAAGCGCAAGAAATACGACGAATACGGCGCCAACTGGCAGCACGCCGGAAATGGCTTCCCCGGTGGAGGAGGAGGACGCAGCAGAGCAGGTGGTGCCGGAGGTTTTGGGGGCTACGGGGAAGGTGATGCCTCGGATTTCCATTTCGGAGGCACCGGCTACAGTGATTTCTTCGAGCAGTTCTTCGGCACCCGTCGCGGTCGCGGCTACGGTGGCGGGGGCGGAGGTGTCGAGTTCGAGGAGACACCCCAGAGGGGAAGGGATGTCGAGGCCGATATTCTGGTCACCCTGGAGGAAGTGCTCAACGGGGCCACGCGCCAAATCTCCTTCCGCAAGGGGAACTCCCCCGAGATCCAGACCTACACCGTCAAGATCCCCAAGGGCGTCCGCGAGAGTCAGCGCATCAGGCTTGCCGGCCAGGGAGGATCAGGTGGGGCCCGTGGAGAGGCTGGAGACCTCTACCTTCGAGTGAAACTCCAACAGCATCCCGACTACCGCTTCGAGGGAGTGGATATCTATCATGAGGTCGATGTGCCCGCATGGCAGGCTGTCCTCGGGGGTGAACTCACTATCCCGACACCCGACGGTCGTGCCAAGCTGAAGATCCCGGCGGGTACCCAGAACGGGAAAAAGTTCCGCATCCCTGGACGTGGTCTTCCAGAAAAGGGGGGAGGGCGCGGCGATTACTACGCACTGATAGAGATTGCTATTCCCGAAACCATCACCCCGGAGCAGAAAGCTCTTTGGGAGCAGATTGCAGCTTTGGGCTAAGGAATAGTGACAACCAGCAATGAATGGGTCTCTGCCCTGATTTATTCAATTGATGAGCATCAATAAGTGACACCGACTTCAGCTAGCCAAGCATCGAGCGCTGCTGCATTGCCTCGGGAATCATCCCAACACATTTCAGGAGATTCCTTTTCGCCAGCGGCCACGGCCCGTCCCACCTCGTCGATTTCGTAGGCATAGAGATCCTCCTCGGGATGCGTCGTCTGCTGAATACGCGTTTCTCCGGTCACATGGTTAGTTGTCTGCACAAACGACTCTCCATGTCGCACAGCCCAAGGGCAGCCCACGGTGATGGTACCCTTTTCCCCCTCAATCCGGACGAGGTTTTCTCCTTTGAGGGCGATGCCACTCTGAACCATGGCGATTAGGTCTCCATCGAAACGGAGCAGGGCGGCTGCCGTAAGATCGGTCTTTTCCCGGGGTTCTAAGCGTGCGAATCCCTTGACCTCGATAGGATCAGAAAATCTTTTGCCGATGATTTCTCCCGCGATGAGTCGTGACATCGAGACACCGTAGCATCCTACGTCGAGGATGGATCCGCCGCCGAGTTCACGGGCGTAACGGCGTTCCTCTGGATTATATGTTGGCGCCGGGTAGCTGAAGGTCGCATGAATCATGCGGATCGCACCGATGTCGTCCCTGCTAAGCGTTTCACGCAGGAGTCGCGTCTGGGGGTGGCAACGATACATGAAGGCTTCCATGAAGAAGACGCCGTTGGCCTTCGCGGACGCGAGCATCTCCTCGAGTTCTGACTGATTCATTCCAGCAGGCTTTTCACAGAGGATATTCTTGCCAGCCTCGGCGCATCGAATGGCCCACTCTTTGTGCATCGGATGGGGAGGGGCGATGTAGACCGCCTCGACTTCGGGATTGGCAATCAGGGAGGCATAGTCCCCATGGGCATGGGTTGCATCGAATTCCCGGGCAAAATCCTTGGCCTGCTCTTCCGTTCTGCTGGCCACGGCAGTCAAGGAACCGGTGGATGATTTCTTTAGGGAAGCGGCGAATCGTCGGGCGATCGATCCAGTACTAAGGATGCCCCAGTGCAGTTTTGAGAGATTCATAGAGGAAAAAGCTACTTTCGGTGTTTTCTCCCGGGAAGTGAACACTTACATTTCGAGGCTGAACATAGCCCCTCCATGAAGACCTATCCTCGGTTCCTCCTCTTTTCTCTCATACTACTTCATCCGATTTTTGCGGATGTTGTTCCCAATCAGCTTTTTTCAGACAATGCCGTGCTCCAGCAGGGAATGCAGGTTCCGGTCTGGGGTACAGCCGGAGAGGAAGAAAGAGTCACGGTGGAATTTGCCGGACAGAAGATTTCAACCATGGCCACAAACGGTGCCTGGAGTATCCGATTGCAACCCCTCACCGCTGCAACGAATCCCCAAACCATGACGATTACGGGTTCCAATACGGTGACCCTGACAAATCTTCTGGTGGGTGAAGTCTGGCTCTGCAGCGGCCAGTCGAACATGGAGCGCCAGCTTGGTCTCAGGAATGGGCAGAAACCCTTGGTGAATTGGGAGCAGGAGGCAGCTTCAGCCAATTATCCGGAAATCCGGCAGTTTCTCGTGAAGGACACGATCGCCACGAATCCCCTCACTACGGTCGTTGGATCCTGGGCTATTTGTTCCCCTTCGACCGTCACGAATTTCACGGCGGTGGGTTATTTCTTTGGTCGTGATCTCCACAAGAAACTGAAGGTGCCCATCGGTTTGATTCACTCCTCATGGGGAGGGACTCCCGCCGAGACCTGGACCAGACATGAGGTTCTCGCTACCAACCCTGCACTGGCTCCGATCATCCCACGCTTCACCAATGACATTGCAACATTTGCCGATCGTTTGGCGAAGTATCAGGCCGATGAGCCTAAGCTCAAAGCCGAGTACACGAATGCCTGTGCGCAGGCGCTTGCCCAAGCCAAGCCAACACCCCGACCACCTTCCCAACCCAAGGATCCTCTTAAGAGCCAGAACAGTCCCTCGATGCTTTTCAACGGAATGATCAATCCGCTGCTTCCCTATGCCATCCGTGGTGCCATCTGGTACCAGGGGGAATCGAATGGAGGGCGGGCAAAGGAGTACCGAGATCTCTTCCCCGCGATGATCGCCGATTGGCGATTGCTCTGGAATCAGGGTGATTTTCCATTCCTTTTCGTCCAGTTGGCTCCTTACAAGGGGACTGGCCCCGAAATCCGGGAGGCACAGTTCCTGACACTTCAGAAGTCAACGAACACCGCCATGGCCGTGATCACTGATTATGGTGATGCTGACAATATTCATCCGACCGAGAAGGAACCGGTCGGCCAGCGTCTCGCGCTTGCAGCTCGTGCCCTCGCCTACGATGAGAAGGTTGAATACTCCGGCCCGCTTTACTCTGGTTCGCAGGTCCAGGGAAACAAGTTGACGATTACGTTCACCCATATCGGTGGCGGTCTTCTTTCAAAAGATGGTCCCCTGAAAGGCTTCACAATCGCGGGAGCGGACAAGAAATTCCTGCCTGCTCAAGCTGAAATCACCGGCGAGACCGTTACGGTTTCCAGTCCCGAGGTGAGTACACCCGTCGCCGTCCGCTATGGATGGACGAATGTTCCCGATGTGAATCTCTTTAATAAAGAGGGTCTTCCTGCTTCTCCTTTCCGTACCGATGTTGAATAACCCGACGGCTTTCCCTCAATTAAGGGCACTGGCAGTCGGTGGATTGCTTTTACTATCGCTTGCTCCAGCTCGTTCCGCCGAGCAAACGACGCTCTACGCCTCCCCTGATGGATCGGGATCAAAGGGTACCAAGGACGCTCCCTGCTCCCTGACGGGAGTGCGTGATCTCGTTCGGACGATGAACCGGTCCATGACCGGAGACATCGTGGTCATGCTCCATGGGGGAGTCTATCGACTGGAAAAGCCTTTTGAACTTTTGGAGAGCGATCAGGTCCACGATTCGGGGAGCAATGGATTCCGGATCATCTACAACAACTTCCCCGGAGAGACGCCGGTGTTCATCGGCGCCATCCCGGTGACCGGATGGACCCTCTTCGATAAGTCGAAGAACATCTATCAGGCCAAGGTTCCTGCCGGGACGCAATCGCGCCAATTCTACGTGAACGGCATCCGTGCGGAGCGGGCACGCGGGGAATTGCAACCAAAGGACTGGTTCAAGACGGCATCCGGTTGGGGTTGTCTCGACCTTTCCGTCGCCTCGTGGAGGAATCCATCCGACATCGAGATCGTTTCGCGAAGTTCGTGGAAGCACTTGCGCTGCGGTGTTTCCTCGATCTCCGTGGACATCGTCACCCCTCTGCCCAAGCCTTCCCCGCGCGCCAAGCCAGGGGAGCCGAAGCCTACTCCCTATCCCTCCCCCACGCCGGTCCGGGCGGCAAGGGTCGACATGAAGACCCCCGGTTGGCTGAATGCCTCCAAATCCCCCAAGCTTGGTCCTCCGGCCAATGGAGGAGGAACCCAGCAGATGAACAACGTCGAGTGGGTCGAGAACGCTTTCGAACTCCTGACCAAGCCTGGTCAGTGGTACCTCGACCGTAAGGAGTCCCGTCTCTATTACATTCCCCGTCCCGGAGAGGATGTCGCATCGATGAAGGCTGAGCTTCCCGTCCTGGAGAAGCTTCTTGATGCACGGGGAACTGATTTTAAGCATCGGATCCATGACATCAGCATCGAGGGAGTCGTCTTCAAATACGCGACCTGGCTGCAACCGAGCGGTGACCAAGGCTACGCAGACAATCAGACGGGCGTCGTCTGGGTCAATGTACCGCCCACCTCCAACAAAACCCCAGGAGCTGTCTCCGTTCAGTACGGGCAGAGGGTGAGATTCAATGGCAATGTGGTGACCCACATGGGTGGAGCGGGCATTGATTTCGGTCACGGGCCCCAGCATTGCTCCATCATCGGCAACTGCCTCTAT